>JAUNDK010000093.1 GCA_030526115.1 Clostridia bacterium | reverse complement strand
CCAAACGTTTTGACATCCGGTAATTGTATTCCAAACGTTTTGACAGTTAATGATTGAGAAAAACACAACATCACTCGAAAGCAAACATATTGACAGTTATTTGTACCTCACATTTATTATTATTGTGTGTTTTTGTGTCAATTATAAACATTATATTTCTATCATGGCATTATTTAATCATAGAATTACTGCATAAATGTTCGGCAGAAACATAGCAAAACCAAACAATATGACAGTCCCAATAATTTATGTAAACCTTATATTTCTCTTAATCAGCAAAAGCCAAACATAAATACAGCATAAACGAAAAGAACCAAACATTCTGACAGTAAAAAAGCCGCTCCAATAAGGAACGGCATGATTTTTATTCTTCTCTGTCCGGGTTATATCCCATTCTTGAGGAAACATGGAACAGATATCCTGTTACGCGGCCTTTTTCTTTGACAGTTTCAAAGGAAATCTTATAAGCAAGCTTCTTTTTCTCAATTTCATCAATGGATTTTTCGATAACTCTCTTTCTGAACATGGAATTATCGGGATATTTTTTCTCCGTGTTGGTTGCTCTTCTGATATTTTCTACGGAAATAAACACATCTGCGGTTTTGTTTGCATAGACTTTTGTTCGTGTTTCCTCTATAATCAATTCATAAAGACGAATCGCATGAGTTGATTTCAGAAATATAATATCCTCAAGAAAATACTGAGTATAGAGCTGTGAAAGATTTATGAGATAAGGCTTGAGCTCATCACTGAGCTTGATGGTAATAACACCGTCGTCATATCTGCATTTATCTGTCCAATGAATATACTCCCAATGCTTAGGGTCGTCACCGATTTCGATAACGGACTGCATGATGTGAGCACACATCGGCTTTATATCTCGATATAAATCACTTGAATCTATTTTGAAGAACTCAGCAAGATCATTAAGTTTTACTGTGTAAGTCTGAAGATCCTGATCCTCTTTAACAACCTGGGAGATAGCGGTTCTGAGTAATTTAGTCTCATTTAAAGTGAGCGGACTTCTGCCTTTGATAACCTCATTGGCAATAACAACCTGATATGAACCTCTCAGAGAGAGTTCGCTACTTTCTGACATTATTACCACCCCTTCCTGGATAATATAACGGTATTATAAAACAAACAACAACAAATTGCAAGGTTTGGTTTGGTTTTTGTGAAAAAAATTATGTAAATCCATCTCCAAACTGTCAAAATGTTTGGATTATTGCTGTCTTTATGTTTGGTTTGTACAGAAACAGCTCTGTTTATACCGTCAAAAAGTTTGGTTTAGAAACCCGGAGTGATAAACCTCTCCCCACAAAACACTGATTTCAGGCTTATTTTATTCAAAAAATCCTGAAAATCAAATGAAAATAGGGAATATAGGTTCATATTCAGGTATAAATCACCACATTTTCTATGTGTCAATATGTTTGGATAAAGGTGTCATTATGTTGGGCAGATACTGCCTGAATGTTTGCTTTCTGCTGTCTAAATGTTGGGAATATGCTGTGAATCTGTTTGGTTTTGTGTCTGTACATGGCTTGGTTAAGCCATTTTTTCAGGTCCTAAGTAATAAAGTATCAAGTAATAAAGTAAATATAAAGTATAATCCTGTCATATTTTCATATATTGTTTTTCTTTTCGGACTTTCTCAGCTGTTTTATTGCATATGAACGGGACATTCCGAAATTATTGATGAGCACATCGATATTACCGGCATCCATACTTCTTGCTGTTCTCAGAGAAGAAGCATTAAAATTCCTGTCTTCTGCAATTTCCGGTAAATAAGTTCTGGTCATGTCAAGAATCATCTGCTGAATCATTCTGATGGAAATTCTTGATCCTGAATTTGAGAGGAAAAGAGATTTTTCATTTTCATGGGGAGAAAATGCTCTTCTTCCTGAGGTTCTTATAAAATGAGCAATGGTATTAATGTCATCAAGAAAAGAATCGTTTCTGTTACCGAATCTCTCGGCAGCGAGAAAAGTGATATCCGGTTTTATTATATTTTTGCGGCAGAAATCTGCAGCTTCATCGAAAGACGGGAAAGAGGTAAAATGCTTTTTGATATCTTCCGGTATTTCATTTCCGTAAATATATTCTGAAAGCTCTGCAACAACCTCATCAGGTAAACTGATTTTTCCCTGAGTTCCGTTACGTCTTTCATAATCAAGCGTACGGGTATCAAGATGAACATCATCCAGCTGAAGAGATGCAATCTCTGAAACAGTCAGACCACAGTAAAGAATGAGTGAAAGTATGGCGGCATTTCGTGATACCTGTCTTTCCCTGCGTATTTTTCCCTGATAGGAAATGGGAACTATAAGATTACATTTTTTCCCATTTTTATTTTCTGTTGCGGAGAGAAAAAGATCGTTTCTTTTTACTCCGTCTATTAGTTTTCTTATATCGGAATCACGGATTGTTAAAGGGGATTTTTTATTATTTTTGGGTCTGTGTATTTCCAGAACAGGATTAACGCTGCTCAGACCGGCTTCGTTAAGAAAGGAGTAAAACATTCTTATTGCAGAAAGCTTTCTCATTCTATAGGAATCGGTGACAGGTCTCATCTCACCGCTGACTCTGTCTTTTACCCTTAGGGAATCGAGCCATGAGTTTATATCATCCGAAGTGATGCCGGTTAGATCTCTTAAAGTGAAATCTGAAATATCCTTATCGATTTTCTCAGATAGAACAAGGTGTTCCATCAGCTGTTTCATATCGAAAAGATAGGTGAATTTTGTCTCTTCGGTTTTACCGTCGAGAAATAAAATATAATCATTGAAAAGTTTCGGCATGATGAGAAGGTAATCTTCAATCTGCCGTTTTTTTGCATTCTGTTTTCTTTCTCTGTAACTTGCCATAGTGTCTCCTCACACGAACATTCTACGCAATTGTTATAATGAGTATATTATAAATAATCATATCGTTTCTGTAAAGAGGAAACAGAAAAACCAAACATTTTGACAGTTAGAAATACTTCGGTTATATTTCATGGATATTTATTGGTTTTCATGATATAATACATGAATCCAAAGTTTTTCGGTAAACAAATGAGTTTTTAGGATATTGATAAAATTATATTAAATACAGACATTTAGTTGCGTAGAATGTCAAAATCTGAAGGAATATATATGGCGAAGATAAATAATTACTATTACAATTTACTGAATAAAGAGCAGCAGAAGGCCTATTATGCCATAATGCAGGGGCTTGATAACATGCAGGAATCATTTTCTGTTCCACTGTTATCCGGTAAGGAGCTTACAGAAATCTATTTTATGGTTCGACTCGATCATCCCGAACTTTTTTACAGTGTAAGTTTTTCCTACAGATTTACCGAGAATTCTCTGAATGCGGAAATGATTCCGGTTTATCTTTTCAGGAAAGATAAGCTGAAAGAACATAAGTCTGCGATGGAATCAAGGGTTAAGAAGCTTGTAAGACAGGCGGAGAAGCTCGATGAAAAAGGAAAGGAAATATTCATACATGATTTCATAATTAATAACGTGAAATATGATAAACTGAAAAAAGAATATTCCCACGAGATAACAGGTGCTCTGGGCAATGGTGTTGCGGTATGTGAAGGAATTGCCAAAGCTGTAAAAATTTTATGTGATGAAATGGGAATCTGGTGCATAGTTGCCATATCCGAGAGTAACCCTGAAAAGGGAATCAAATATCGTCATGCGTGGAATGTAATCAGGATAGGTGGGCAGTATTACCATCTTGATGCAACATTCGATAATACTCTCAGCAGAGGAAAAGAACCAATCAGATATGATTACTTTAATCTTTCCGATAAACAGATTTTCAGAGATCATGAACCTGTGGTATGGAAAATTCCCGCATGCACAGACGGAGATCATTTTTATTACAAAGAGAAAAAAGTAAGCTGGACAACCCTCGATGAAGTGAGAAAACGGACTAAGCAGGCCGTCAAAAAAGGAAAAACACTTCTTTTCCATTGGAGAGGAGGCTACTTCACAAAGGAAATTTTTGCAGATATTGTGGAGATATTCAAAGAGGAAGCCGAACTCAGAGATAAGCAGGCGATATGCTCTGTAAACGTTCCTCAGGCTGTTGTCAAAGTATATTTTGTTGACGGGAAAGGCGAGGAAAAGACAGAAATCGAACACGCAGATGAGGATACAAGGTATTAACATAAAACCAAACATTATGACAGATGAACCCGGAGAAATCCGGGTTTTTCTTTGCATAAAACAGGGCAAAAGAATGTCCGAATTAAACAGACCAAACATTTTGACAGAAAAAACAGGGAAGCAAACGAGCTTTCTGATTACGTAGGTAAGAAAAGAGAATTCGATTTTGAAGAGAAATTATTAATAATGAATTACTTTTACAAAAGCTTGCGTAGAATGTCTTTTTACATAAAACCAAACAAAATGACAGAAAAACAGGCCATGGATTACCATGACCTGTAAGACTTATTAAGTTCGCTTTTCAAAAGATTCAACAGATTTTTTCCAGCCTCCGCCGTAATAATATATTCCGATGGCTGCCATTCTGAGGAAGGCTGCAATCAGCAAAGCATAGAAAATACCCCTGTGAGAATTCATTCTTACACCCAGAAGATAGGAGAGTGGGATTCTGGAGAAGGCACCGAACTGAGCTGTAATCATGGGAACTACAGCTTTGCCCGCACCACGCATGGCATTTACAAGACAGCGATCTACGCCGAGGAAGATGCACATGAAGCACATTATAGAGAGACCCTCGGATGCAAACGCTATAACCTCAGGTTCAGCGGTGAACAGCTTTGGGAACTGATTTCTGAATGTGAGGAGAATTCCGCACAGTCCAATTCCTACAACTGTAAGAGATATAATACAGTAATTTATGCCTTTTTTGATTCTGTCCATCTGTAAAAGACCCATATTCTGAGCAACGAAAGTGCAAAGGGCGGTGGACAGAGCCATAATCGGGATGTTTACGAGATCGTCAACCTTGGTAACTATACTGTTTGCGGCAATAAATGAGGGGCCGAAGAAGTTTACAGAACTCTGAACAAACATGGCTGCAATGGTATTGCCCACGTTCTGAATAGATGCCGGCAGACCGATTGAAAGAATCTTTCTTGCCTCGTGTCCGATGGGTTTAAGCCCTCTGACTTTTAGATGTACCCCGTAACCACCGCGGTTTATTCTGATTATTACTCCCACGCCGGAAATCAGCTGGGAAATACCCGTGGCAAGAGCAACTCCGAAAACTCCCATATCCAGAACAAGCACGGTAAACAGATCCAGTATGACATTCAGTATAGAACATGCCAGCAAAAACAGAAAAGGCCATGTGCTGTCACCCATTCCGCGAAGTATTCCGTTGCCCATCTGATATACCATGTTTCCCGTGTTGAAGATATAGATAATCGTCAGGTAGGTAATACTGTCCCTGATTATTTTATCGGGAGTGCCGAGTACGGAAAGGATTGGTCTGCAAAGAAGAAGGCCGATGATGCTTATTCCGACAGCACCCACAAGAGTTATAAACCCTATGGTATTTATGCTTTCCTGCAAAGCTTTTATGTCTTTTGCTCCGGTGTGCTGAGCAACAATTACTCCCGTACCCGATGCCATGCCAATCATGAAGAGATTGATTATATTCATAATCGGGGAACCGGCCGATACTGCCGCCAGAGCGTCGGCATTTACAAATCTGCCTACTATCATGGAATCCGCTACCTGATATAGCTGTGTAACTATGGTTCCCATAAATATAGGCAGTGCAAAATACAGCAGTTTTGAGAAAATAGGACCTGTGGTGAGGTCAACCCGGTTTTTTCTCATAATATTCCTTCTTTCAAGTGGTTTCGCTTTGCATATTATATCACTCTCAAATTGATTATGGTAGTGCAAAACCAAACATTATGACAGTAAAAAACACTTTGAAGGCGACCAAACAAAATGACAGTCAATTTGAAATTACCTCATCACTGATAAATGAGGAATATACATTAGCTATGGGTGGGAATTATTCTTCATGTGCCGGTAGAAGAACAGGTTTTACGGTTTAATTGAGACCTGTATCGAAGAGAAAAATGCACGTCATTACAAAATGATGAGAAATGAGTAACCGGAACTTGTGAGAGTTCGATTAACTTTTGACTTGACAGTTGCTTTTGTTTGAATAATAATTAATATATAATTTTATATAATAAAGAGAGGAATATTTATGGAATACAGGGTTTTAGGTAAGACAGGTCTCAAAATTTCCCGTATGGGTTTTGGCGGTATT
>JAUNDK010000018.1 GCA_030526115.1 Clostridia bacterium | reverse complement strand
AGGTGGAACCGGAACAGGATCAACCTCTTCTCTGAATGTATTGATTACTGTGAATTCGAGGTTGTCGCCGTTTTCCTTGACCTTATACTCAACAGAGTAATATCTGCTCTCAACTTCAGTTACTTCATAATTGTGAACAACACCGTCAGAAGTAATCTTATAGAGCTCTTCCCATGTGTAAGTCCAGTTATTATCTGCACTTAACTCAACAGGATCGTCGTATTCTTCGCCATCCATAAGAAGCTGAATCTTAATGGACTCAGGTCTTTTCTTTTCGAAACCTGCATCATCCCATACCTTTGTTACGGTAGCGGAGATTACCTTCTCTGTGTTACCGGACTCAAAGTATGTATTTGTAATTGTAAATACACGGTCATTTGGAGTGGAAATTTCTGCTTCATCGATTATGGATGTATAACCAGGAACAAGAATTTCCTCTACCTTGTAGTCATACTTGACTTCCTCAGCAGATTCCTTTACGAGGTCCTTCCATGTGTATGTCCAGTCGTTAGCATCACTGAGCTCAACAGGATCACCGCTCTTTACGAACTCACCTGTGAGGCCTTCGTCAACGTAAAGCTGAACTTCAATGCTCTCAGGTCTTTCATCTTCATGATTCTCATCATCCCAAACCTTCTCTGCTGTGAAGGTCATGAGAACATTGTCCTTTGGCTCAGGAAGATACTTGTTTGTAAGTACGATTTCAAACTTTGCATTCTCTGCATCAAAGCTTGTTTCTACACTTGGAACGTATCTCTCGCCTACAGCACCGTCTTCTAATTCGTCGATGCTGTATTCATAAGTGTAATCTTTGCACTTTGCATCGAGATCGGTCCATGTGTATGTCCAGTTATCAGCGGCTGTAAGTTCAACAGGTTCACCGATAAGCTCAACTTCTTCAGGATCATCTGTGTTTCTGATGAGCTGAACTGTTACGGATTCAGGTCTCTGATCCTCATAATTTTCGTCATCCCAAACCTTTGTTACTGTTGCTGAAACAGAAGGCATCTCATAGCTGACTGCAGGCATTGGGAAGTATTCGCCATCGGATGCAACGCCCTTTGAATCTACAGGATAGAGAATTGCACATGTATTTGTGTAGAGGTTCTCTTCAACTTCTCCGTACCTGGAGCCGTCGCTGTCATAAGAGCCGTAGGAACCGCCCTCATAAACAGGGTTCATGAGCTTCTCTGTGTACTTAAGCTGTACTCTCTCAAACTGTGTTACAGGAACATTGAATTTGAGAACAAAGTGCTCTTCGTTGCCATCGGCAGGATAATAAGTTAACTCATACTTGCCATCGGCAAAGCCGTAAGTGTTTTCACCTAAATACTCTGCATCGTAAGCTTTTTCGCCTACATAAAGTGTGATTGGCTTGTCAATCTGGAAGTCAAGGTCATATGCCTTACTGAACTTAGATGCATCATCCTCACTTCTGTAACCCATGTAGTCATAGATTGTGGAGCCTTTGTCGATTGCATAAAGGATATCTTTCTTGATTTCTGTGAAATCAACTACACCGCCTGTGATAGCGGAAAGCTCCTGCATGAATGAGTATCCGCACTTGTAGCCATATGGATCCTTAGGAATTACATAGCAGTTGTAACCTGCATTTACAATGGAGCTGTAAGTGTTGTATGTCTTGTATGCTGCTACTTCAAAGCTGCATGCGTATGTATCCTTTGTTGTCGGATCTGCGTAATTGTTTCCAAACTGTGGAACAGGCTGAGATCTGTCATAAAGAGATGAATGCTCATTTACAGAGTTATTAATCTTTGTAGCCATCTCAGGGCTCTCGAAATATGCTTTCCAGGAGGAAGGTGCAAAACCATATCCTTCAGAATGTGCACACTCAATCTCTGCAAGTGCACCTCTCCACAGGTCGATACCGTCTGCATTTATGTAGGAGATACTTGTAGGTGTACCGTTTTCATCCCATACATATACAAGACCGTCGGAAATTACGATAAGATGCTTTCTTGAATCTTCGACACCTGTATCAGCGTCAAGAAGGGCTTTACCGGCTTTTAAACCTGCATCGAGGTTGGAACCGCCTGATAAACCGTCTTTGTTTGTAAGTACAGTCTTAAGATTTTCGATAGAAGCATCGCTTAATTCTTCAAGACCGATGACTTTATCGGCTCTGCCTGAGAAGAGAACACCGCCGATTTTAATCTTTGCCTCTGTTTCGGCAACTGCTGCATTAAGATCTTTGAGCATCTCAACAGCAGCCTTAAAGCTTTCGTTTTTATCGCTTGACTTGTCTACAACAAATACGATATCGGAAACAAGCGGTGTCTCAACACCCGGGATGGAGAGTGTAATCTCTGTCTCGAACTTCTCGTTAAGGTTTGTTGCTGTCTTGGACTTATCTATATCATGCTCTGCAGGAACAGGGTTGATGATAGGATTGTTTGCCTTTACATAATAGAAAACAATCTGGTTCTTGAAGTCTTCTGTTTCTTCTTCAATTGTAATGCTCTGCTTTTTGGAACTTTCGTCACCTGAAAGAACATAACCGGGTACTACAACAGCATTCTCTGAAATTTCTGTTCCAAGAGAAACTTCCTTACCGGGTTTTTCAGGATGAACCTCTTCACCGGTATCCTTTTCAAGATACTTTACTGTGTAAGGTGCTTTTGGATCATACTTTGCAGCATAAAGAAGAACTGTGCCTGAACCCTCCGGCATTCCGCTTACGCTTGTTACACATTTATCTGTTGGCTCCCAGTTCTTGGCATTACCATCCATATTTCTGGACCAGCCCTGAGAATAGGAATTTACATAAACATCTGCAGGTGAGTTATGAGGGTCTGTCTCGTTCCACCATGTGATTGTTTCTGCGCCGTTTTCCCATGTGTTTCCGCTGAATGTTACATTTGTGAATCCGTTACCGTAAACAAGAGCACCGTAACCGATTCTGTTGTTCTCTGTCCAGCTGCCGCCGTAAAGAGCACTGTTGCATGTATCAGCGAATGTACAGTTTGTAATGCTGAGAGAATAGCCGTTTGCAGATGTATTGTTGGCATTTACACGGCCGATGTTTGTGCAGTTATTAAATGTAAGATTACCTACACAGTCACCCTGATAAGCGAAACCGCTTGTAAAGTTACAGCCGTTGTAAGTAAAGCTTATAGGTGAGAACTGATTGTCCTGACCCTGATTACAGTTAAGACCTGTAAAGTTTACATTGTTGTATGTGATGGAAATACCACCGACATCTCTCATTCTGAGCTTGATGACATTGTTTGTACCACCGTTGAATGTCATTGTTACATCCTTGAAGTAGAATCCGTCACCTGTGGCACAGGTGTAAACAACAGGGCTGGATTCAAGATACTTTGAACCTGTAATATCCCAGTTACAGTTGTAAAGAACAACGTTTACAGGTACCTGACCCTGATTGGCGGAAGGATTGTCACCCTTGTTTGCTTCGATTGTCTTCTCGAAAACTTCATCAATGTGAGTGAACTGATACTCTTCTCCATTGATTGTGTAGTAAGGATTGCTCTTGTCAACTGCATCCTTAGCCTCTTCAGCCACAGTTTCTTCCTCGGCCTCGAGCTCTTCTTCATCTTCTGCCTCTTCCTCAGAAGTCTCTGTCTCTTCCCCGACAGGCTCCTCGGCAGGAGTTTCGTCTGCTGTTTCCTCGGAGGAATCTGTGTCCTCTGTTTCTTCTTCTACTTCTGAAGCTGTGTCTTCTTCAGCAGTTTCTTCCTGTGAAGGAGTTTCACTTTCCTCTTCGGCAGTTTCTTCTGAGACAGTTTCTTCCTCTGAGGTATTATCATCAACTGTCTCCTCTTCGGTATTCTCGTAGTCAGGCTCTGCATCTTCGAATGCGTTTTCGATTGCAGGGTCTTCTTCAGGAGAAACCTCTTCTGCGTCTGCAGGAGCTTCGGACTCCCCGACGTTTTCGATTTCCGGCTCAGCTGTTTCTTCGAGATTCTCAAGGAGCACAGGCTCGTCAACGAGATCCTCAACTGTGTCAGCGAGAGCAGGAACGCATAAAGCAACAATCATCATAACTGAAAGAATGCCACAGATTATGCGCTTTTTCATTGAGCTTTCTTTTCTCTGGTGTTTCATTTCGCACTTTTCCTTTCTGAAATGTTGTGCGCGGTTCCCCTTTACCGCATTAAATAAACCGGTCGCACCTCGTATTCTTCCTATATTCGGTGCTTACAGGCAAGAGGCCGGTCTTCCATTTGCACTGTAATTACAAACCTTAAAAACAGCGCAATCCACCCACTTGCTTTTTACCGTAATAATTATATACCTTTAAAATATCGTTTTCAATACAGAAATCCAAATTCGTAATTTCTGCTACACAATCGCATATATAAATGTGGATATTAACGAATAGTGCACAACATTATTCTTTATTCGTAAAATAAATTTCATATTGTAATATGTTCCGTTCGGGTGTATTATCATAAGGCTATATATTTTGGGGGATTTTACTTCATGAAAAAGAACAACAGATTTATATTTTTCTGCCTGCTTGTCGGGCTTCAGGGCATAGCCGCCAACCTTGCGCATCCCATTACACCAACACTTATTAAAGAACTCAATCTGCCCAGCTACATGTTCGGACTTATGTTTGCCTGTATGAGCGGATTCAACTTTCTGTTCTCCCCTTTCTGGGGAAAACTTGCTGATTATTTCGACAGCCGAAAGATAATTTCCATGTGTCTGCTGGGTTACGGACTGGGCCAGTTTTTCTTCTGGCAGGCAGGCGGCTCAGCCGCGGTGCTGTTCGCAAGATGCTTCTCGGGTCTGTTTATCGGCGGTGTGGGTGTGTGCCAGCTCACTTATATAGTAAACACCTCGGACGACCTTCAGCGTGGCTCAAGACTTACTATCTACGCCACCACATCCACAGTAACGGGAATGTTCGGTTTTCTTATCGGAGGGCTCCTCGGTGAGATTTCCCTCTCCCTCACCTTCCTGATTCAGGTCGTTATGCTCATGCTGACGGGAGTGCTTTACGGAACACTCCTCGAAAAGGATAATTTCAAGGAAAAAGGCAGAATTAAAGCAAAAGTGCTTGTCAGAGATGCAAACCCATTCTCCGCTTTTGTTGCAGGTAAGCAGTTCATGACAAAGGCTTTTGCCGTACTGTTTGCGGTCACTCTGTTTTCAATGTTCGCAAGTACAGCCTATGACCAGTGCTTCAACTATTATATAAAGGATCAGTTCGGATTCAGCTCCGCTTACAACGGAATAATAAAGGCGGCTGTGGGTATAATCTCCCTTATTGCCAACATGACAGTATGCATGTTCATCCTGAAGAAAACCAATGTTGCAAAGAGCAACTGCATAATTCTCATCTCTGGAACAGTGCTCATGGCAGGTGTGGTTATTACAGGAAATGTTGCGGTGTTCATCACCCTTGCTATTCTGTATCTTGCTGTTAATGCCATAAGCGTTCCTGTGCTTCAGAGCCTTGTCTCCGCTAAGGCAGAGAGCAGAACAAGCAACCTTGTAATGGGCTTTTACAATGCGATGAAATCCCTCGGTATGGTTATCGGAGCTCTCATAGCGGGATTTATCTATGAGATTAACCCGAAGATGCCTTTCGGATTCGCCGCCGCCAGTTTCGGAATTGCTTTCCTGTTCGCTCTTGTTTATGCGGTTAAGTTCAATCCACAGAAAAAGTAAGATATAAAAAGTTTAATCTCTCCCATGGTTCGTTCGCTATGGGAGAGATTTTTGATATATGTATATACGAAAGGCGGACTTCTCCTGTTTGGGAAAAATCCGCCTTATTTATTGTCTGTACTTCTTTGGAAAATACATCTTATGGCCCGTCCAAATCGCGCATTTTATGCGACTCCTGGACTGTTTTTTATGTTACGATCTTCGCTCTGGTTTCAATCAGACAATCAGAAATCATCTGACTTGAGCAGGGCTCTGCCCTGAGACCCGCAGGCTTTTCGAGAAAAGCCCGGCAAAAGCTTTATTCACTGCGAAGTGCGAGAACAGGATCTTTTCTTGCGGCTTTCTTTGCCGGAATGAGTCCACCGATGAGGGTGATTATAATGCTGATTACAACAAGGATAACTCCGCTTACAAACGGAAGTTCAGCTCTCATGCTTGAGTTTCCGACAAGGCTCTGTATTATGGAGTTAATCGGGAAGGTAAGTCCCCATGAAATGAGCACACCCAGAAGACCTGAGCAAAGTCCGATAATGATAGTTTCCGCATTGAATACCTGAGAGATATTTCTCTTGGATGCACCGAGGGCACGGAGTATGCCTATCTCCTTTGTTCTCTCGAGAACGGAGATGTTTGTGATAATGCCTATCATAATACAGGAAACCACGAGGGAAACCGCAACGAAGGCAATAAGCACATAGGAGATTGCACTGATTATTGTGGTAATTGAGCTTGTAAGAAGCGCTACATAGTCTGTATAAGAGATTTTGTTTTCTTCGCTGACAGTCTCGTTATAGTTTTTTATGCTGTCTGCAATGCCGTCCTTTGCTTCAAAGCTGTCTGTGTAAATGCTGATTGAAGACGGAGCCTCTGTGCTTACATAGCCGAAGGCCTCCATGTTGCTGTCATAGCTTGAACCTTTTATATACTGATCGTAAACGGAGATAAGAATCTCGTCGTCAGGGGTGTTTACAATCCACTCATCAAGGGCAGCGGCAAGGGATGCTTCATCCTGTGCCATCATTGCGGCATTTGCACCCATGGTATCGGCAGTCATTTCAGCCCCTGCACCTGTCATCTGAAGGTAAGCATACTGCTCTTCTGTGATATATCCGCCTGCGAGGGCTTCTTCCGCGCTCATGTAGGCAAGAATTTCCTGAACTCCTGCCATATCGGGTGCTTCACCCTGAGGAGCTGTCTGTTCTTCGGAAACTGTTTCTTCAGGAGCATTTGCGGCTTTTTCCTGCATTTTCTGCATATTATAGTACTGGATGAGCTGGAAAAGCTGGGCTTTTTCCGTTACACCCATCTCTGCGATGTAAGCCTTTGCATCCTCGATTTTCTGTTCATCGGATGCGGCCTCAAAGTTCATGCCCGTGAGAATATTCTTCTCCTCGTCTGCTTTCTGGGCTTTGACTGCTTCACTTTCGTCTGTATGGCTGATGATATAATCTGTGAGTGCGGATGTATATGCAACAGCTGTCTGTATGGAAGAATTCTGTGCGCTGTCCTTAACACGGATGATACCGCTTATATTTAAAGGAAGGGCCTTCTCTCTGAAAGCTTCTTCATCGAGGGATTCGGGATTTACATAGGCAAAGTTGCCGTCCTCTCCCTTTTCGTAGTTATCGCATGCCGGAATGAGATAGAATTCATGGTCAATCATATCCGCATAATCCCATGTGAGTTCTTCAGGCTCTTCACCGTTATTGATTTTATCCTGCATTTCAAGGTATTCATCGGCTGTAATGAAACCCAGCTGGTAGAGAGTACCTGCATTTACTGCGCTCTTGTGGTTGAGAACGAGAACAACATCGTTGTAATTTTCAGGCCATGTTCCGTAAAGGAGATCGTAGCTGTCGGTTACAACAGGGCTTACCTTCTTTCCGCTTGGGTCGAGCATAATCTCGGAGAAATTGGATGCTCCTGAGGATGCTGTGTAACCCATCATGGAGGCAATGCTCATCATATTCTGGCCATTCTGCATCACAAGGGCAAACGGTGAGGATTCATCGGACGGAGCAACGTTCTGAGTATCCGCCTCACTGTTTACGAGATTTCCGTCTTTATCATAGGAGTAAACATCAAAATCGACGTTGTAGGAATATACTATGCCGTTTCCGCCGACATACTGATGAATTTCGGAATCGGGGTTATCGAGATAATGCTTGAACTCTGTGAGGTTATTTTCTGTGAAACTGGAGGAGATAGTATCCACCGCCTGAAGCTCGGCATAACTTGCATGAACCTCGTGAAGGCTCTCGTCTACCTTCATGGCATTTCCGCCCATGGTCTGACCGCTCATACCTGTGGATTCCATCATCCCCGCAAGGTCAAATGTTGTCTCGCTTATGGTAACAGGATAGGATGTCATGGTATCTTTCTGTATATCCTCTATATACTGGTTGACACCTGTTGAAAGTGAGAGGATGAGAGCAATACCGATAATACCGATGGAACCCGCAAAAGCTGTGAGAATGGTTCTTCCCTTTTTTGTGCGGAGGTTATTCGCCGAGAGTGCAAGGCTTGTGAAGAAGTTCATCTTTGCCCTGCCCTGCTTTGCGAAAGGAGCAATGCTTTTTTCAGGTGTGTATGGATCGCTGTCGTCGATAATCTTACCGTCTCTGAGTTTTACTATTCTTGTGGAATACTCCTCTGCGAGCTCAGGGTTATGGGTAACCATAACAACAAGACGCTTTTCTGCAACCTTTTTGAGAAGATCCATAATCTGAATGGAAGTCTCGGTATCAAGGGCACCTGTGGGCTCATCGGCAAGGAGAATATCCGGCTCATTAACAAGGGCACGGGCAATGGCAACTCTCTGCATCTGACCGCCGGAAAGCTGGTTGGGTTTCTTGTGAACCTGATCGCCGAGACCTACTTCCTCAAGGGCGGCTTTGGCACGTCTTTTTCTCTCGCTCTTTGAAATACCGCTGATTGTGAGGGCAAGCTCAACGTTTGAGAGAATATTCTGGTGAGGAATGAGGTTGTAGCTCTGGAAAACGAAGCCTATTGTATGGTTACGGTAGGCATCCCAGTCTCTGTCCTTATATTTCTTTGTGGAAGTTCCGTTTATGACAAGGTCACCGCTGTCGTAACGGTCAAGGCCGCCTATGATGTTGAGCAAAGTTGTTTTTCCTGAACCCGACGGTCCGAGTATGGAAACGAACTCGTTATCTCTGAGATTCAGACTTACATCATTCAGAGCCTGCTGAACGAGATCGCCTGTTTTGTATTTTTTCGATACGCTCTTTATTTCAAGCATTTTTTCATCCTTTTCTGTTTATTTGCTATCCATTTTATACTTTATGAGAAATAAAAACAACAACATATTCTTAATGAATAATTAATAAACTATGAATTTACGCATGTGTGGAAGTTCAGTTGATTTAACACGATAAAGTTTTATCGCAAATTAGTTGCATTTTCAACAATATAGTATTATAATTTTAATAATGAATAAATATGAAATGAGGTTGTGGAATTGAATACGACAAAAAAATCCCGTCTTTCAACCACTCTTGACCGTCTTCCTGTGGGAACCGACGATCTGAATGACAATCTGAGAGTAACGGGTAAGCTCCCCGACGGAGTTCACATTAAAGAAATATTCAGAGATCTGATTAAAATTGCCTGGCCGAGTTTTGTCGAGCTTATACTCACCCAGCTCACATCTATGGCAGACCTTATGATGGTAGGTTCCATAGGCGGTTCGGCTCACCCTGAAATGGGTACCATGGCACTTTCTGCGGTAGGACTTACAACCCAGCCGAAGTTCCTGCTTATGACAGCAATAATCGCTATGAACACCGGTGTTACCGCCATAGTCGCCAGACACAAAGGCATAGGCAACAAAGAAGAGGCAAACCTAGCGGTTCGTCAGGGAATTCTCTTCACTTTTCTTTCAACAATTCTGCTTTCAGTAGTTGGTATTATTTTCTCGAGACCGCTGGTAATTTTCATGGGCTCAAAGGAAGAAACAGTTACCTTATGGGCAACCCAGTATCTTCAGATTCAGCTGGCGGGCTTTCTGACCATGGCCCTGACGAGCACGATTACGGCATCGCTTAGAGGTGTGGGAGATTCACGCTCCAGTATGATTTACAACATGATAGCCAATGTGGTGAACGTAATATTCAACTACCTGCTGATTTACGGCAAGTTCGGATTCCCTGAGATGGGCGTTGCAGGTGCATCCCTCGCAACTGTTATAGGTCAGCTTGTGGCATTCTGCATTGCGGTTTATATCATTTTAAAAGGAAACGGCTTCTTAAAGCTGGAGCTTAAAAAGGGCTTCAGATTCAACAAAAAGACCATGTCCGACCTTCTGAACATAGGTCTGCCGTCCATGGGTGAACAGCTTGTTATGAGAATAGGCATGATAATCTTCTCCATGACAGTTGCCTCCCTTGGTACAGTTGCCTTTGCCACACATCAGGTCTGCATGAATATTCAGGCACTTTCCTTTATGACAGGTCAGGCGTTTGCGGTTTCCGCTACATCCCTTGTAGGTCAGTCCCTCGGTAAAAAACGCCCGGATATGGCTCAGGTTTATGCCTCAAAATGTCAGACCCTCGGCATGGGTGTGGGTGTTATCTTAGCGGTAATATTCATTTTCTTCGGCAGTGACATAGTAGGACTTTACAACTCAAGCCCCGATGTAATAAAGATGGGTGGAAACATCATGCTGTTTGTTGCCTTCGTTCAGCCTTTCCAGGCTTCGCAGTTTATTCTTGCAGGTGGCCTGAGAGGTGCCGGTGACACCAAGACAACCGCTCTCATCATTATGCTTACATCCATGATACTCCGTCCTGTTCTCGCACTTATACTCGTAAAAGCAGGCATGGGTATTTTCGGCGCATGGATAGCCCTTGTTGCAGACCAGCTGCTACGCTCCCTCCTCGTTTTCATGAGATACAAGTCAGGAAAATGGAAGCTCATCAAACTTAAGAGTGACACAGCAAAAGCATAAAACTTATCCCCTGTCGATTAATTTCGGCAGGGGAATCTGATTATAAATCAAACATTATATCGAGGAGCTTTTTGCCGCTCTCTGTTCTGAAGAAACTCTCTTTTGAATTGCGTATTGTTTCTTTTGAGTGATTGCTCTCGTATGCGTTTACAAGATAGTCCGCCTCAAGGATAATCTGCCAGTCGATGCCGTCTATGCCTGTGTAGGTGTGATGATGACCCACAATAAAGCTCACACGCTCGGCGGTTTCTTCTGATACACCGCATTCTCTGAGGAGCTTAAGTGATTCCACCGCTCCCTCTTTTTCCTGATTCGGCCCGGCACAGTTGCCGTATTTTTCCATGGAGAGCTTAATGCCGATATCATGGACTATTGCGGTAATCTCAAGAAGTTCCTGAGTTTCATCATCGAGGTTTTCTGCTTTTCCTATTAAAGAGGCATATTCATGCACCTTTGTGAAGTGCTGAATTCTTCTTGCGTCGCCCCGGTCATATTCGCACATGGCCCAGAAAACTTTATATGTTAATGCTGTCATAGTAACCACCTTATAAGTTTAAATTATATCACGATTTTATCAATTATATTTGTAATTGTAAAGCGAGATTAATTTTGATTTCTCTATTGCTATTTTATCTTGGTGAGTCTATTATATATCTCGATTTATATTATATCTCAAGGGGAGAAAATTTAATGCAGGTTATAAAGAAAAGCGAGAAAATCCGCTTCAGTGCTTTACAGGCGACCTACTGGTGCTCCATTGCGGCACTTTCCTCATTTGCAGTTGCCCTTGCCACCGACAGAGGTGTTTCACCGGCAACCATAGGTATTATGGCGGCTGTGTTCAAGGCTGCGGCTGTTATAGGTCAGTTCTTCTGGGGTGCCGTATGTGACAAGCTGAGAAGCAACAGAAAGGTTTTCATAGTCATGAACATACTGATGTTCGCCGTGACCATGGGATTCTACTACTTCAAAAATGTGTGGATGATGACAGTATTCTATGCCCTCATGGGATTCATGAATTCACCTACATCATCTAACCTTGACACTTGGATTATGGCTCACCTGAAAAAGGGCAACGATAATTCCTACGGTATTATCCGTTCCATGGGTTCCCTGGGTTATGCTGTTTTCGTATTCTTCTACGGAAGCCTTGTTGCCTCAAAGGGATACTGGGTTATGCCGATTTTCATGCTCTGCTTTGTTCTGATGACGGTTGTTATCTCCATCAGTATGCCTAATGACCGGGAGGATGACCGTTTAAGAGGTGCAAAGACAAAAATCAATCCTTCCGATTTCAAGGCTCTGCTCACAAACACAACCTTCGTTTTCCTCATGGTAATACTTTTCTTCGACGGTTTTGCCATTATGTCCATAGGTCAGATGAAAGCCCTCATATTTACATCCATGGGTGCTGACCCGAATGCAAACATAGGCTATGACGGCTTTGTAGCGGGACTTGCTCAGGTTCCTATGATGTTTCTTGCCGCAAAGCTCACAAAGTTCAGCCCTATGGCAAGACTTGCCGCAGGTATTACCCTTGATATGGCCATGATAGCCATTGATTTCTGCGCAGTTGTTCCTCAGATGATTTTCATCGGTTCAATTATGTCGGGACTCGGTTACGGACTTATTCTCCCTGCCATGAGAGAGCTTATAGCAAGCAGTACAGATGACAAGCTGAGAACCAGCGCCCAGGGCATCGGTGATGCGGCTTACATAAGCGTTTCGGGAATACTCGGATCCCTTGCTTCCGGTTACCTGATAGATGCCTTCGGAATGAAATTCATGCTCGGTTTCTTCATGTGTGTTCAGATTATTCCGATTGTCGCAACAATAGTATTCATTGCAAAAACTTCAAAAAAGAAGAACGCATAAAATTATCCCTCAGGCTTAAAACCTGAGGGATTTTCGTTATCTTATGCCCATTCCGCAGGATGGTGTGCGTGGTTCACGCTCCATGTCCTTTACATAATTCGCATTGTAGGAAGCGTTGATGTCCTTGAGCTCCACCTTGCCCATAATGTATGGGAGGTACATATCGTAGCCGTCGAAAGCATCTTCACATCCGCTGTCGAAGCCTAAAGCCTCACGGACTATCTGATCTCTTTCCTCTTCTGTTGTATCTTTGATAAGTAAGCTTCTCATTTTAATACTCCTGTTAATCTGTTATTTTCTTTGG
The DNA here is from genome assembly GCA_030526115.1 of Clostridia bacterium. GTDB lineage: Bacteria > Bacillota > Clostridia > Oscillospirales > Acutalibacteraceae > SIG603. The sequence continues at coordinate 25,459 of JAUNDK010000018.1, read as the reverse complement.
TTTGAAATTCAGGCTGTCACCTGATACCAGACTGTATTTTATGTTGCGGTGGGTTCCCAGCAGACTGTCGTTCCATCTGCGCCAGCCGTGGCAGTGGGCGTAAACCAGCTGTTCGGCACCGTATTCCTCCGCTATCTGCGTAAAGGGGCTTTCCAGATAACCTATGGTTGTGGGGGGATAGTGCAGGAAACATATGAATTTATTATACCCTGCCTGCTTTGCGGATTCAAATGAAACCCTGAGCCGCTCTGCTTCCCTTTCCACTATTTTCAGATGATGCTCCCAGCTGTCCTTGTTCTCGAAACAGTAGCCCTTTGTACCCACCAGAGCGTAATCCCCATAGGTACAGAAATTATTCTGAAGGAACTCCAGCCTGCCCCTGAAGTGTTCGTTAAGCCTTTCGGTTTTCTTTGCGTCCCAGTACATATCGTGGTTGCCTCTGACAAGTATTTTCCTGCCCGGAAGACTCTCGAGAAAATCGAAGTCCGGTTTGCACTGCTCGAGGTTTCTGCCCCATGATAAATCTCCGACTATCACAACGGTATCATCGGGTCTGATCTTTTTCTCAAAATTCTTCTGAATCTTTTTCACATGGTGCTTCCACTCGGGACCTATATCCGTCATGGGCTTGTTCACGGCAAATGTGAGGTGAAGGTCACCTATTGCCCATAGAGCCATATTCTTCGTCCTCCTTCATCTCATCTTCTATCCATGCCATTAAAAGGTTTACGATTTTCGCCTGCTGAACCTCTGTCAGCTCTGTTCCCATGGGAACTTTATACCATTTGTTGAGACAGCCCCTGCAGCAGCAGGCACACGCATGCTGGGCGGTGAATACCGGGTAGGCCCGATAGGGTGTCTGCTTTCCGTCGTTTGGTATGAATGCGGGAGCAAGGCGTTTTCTTATTATATCCGCCGCATCTTCCTTTATTTTATCCATTCCCTTTTCACGGACTATCGCCCTGTTCTTTTTGTCGAGGTGGAACGAAGCACGGAACTTTGACTGTTTCAGCTTTTCCAGCGCCTGATTCTTAGTCTGCATTTTCAGAGAGAAGGGACCTGATTTTCCCGCATACCAGGTCATAGGCGACATCGTTCATACCGCTGTTGATGATAATATCCGCACTTATCTTTGAGGGCTCGACATACAGATAATGCATGGGCTTGACTGTGGTGAGATACTGGGAGATGATACCGTCCAAATCTCTGCCACGCTCTTTCATATCTCTGCGGACTCTGCGCAGAATGCGTTCGTCGGCATCTGCCTCCACAAAGATTTTTATATCGAACAGATCTCTTAATCTCTCGTCACTTAATACAAGTATGCCCTCTACTATCATTACCCTGCAGGGTTTGATTTCAAGCTTTCTTTCCGAGCGGTTATGCTGAGAGAAATCGTACACAGGGCTCTCGACGGTTCTGCCCTTTTTAAGGTCTTTGATGTGCTTAATGAGCAGATCAGTCTCGAGGGAATCGGGATGATCGTAATTGACTTTTACCCTTGCATCGAAGGGAAGACCATCCTGACGACGGTAATAATTATCATGATATATGACGGTGATATTTTCGCCGAACTCTGCCTTGAGCCTGTTGGTAAAGGTGGATTTTCCCGAACCCGTGCCACCGGCTATACCTATCATAATGGTATCCATGGAATTATCTCCTTTGATATTATCTTTTTGTATTATACACCAAAGCGGGATTTTTTACACCATAAAAATCAAAAACGGGACTGCACAGAGGGGTGAAAAGCAGTCCCGTTAACTTATGATCAATCTTATCTTTCCCAGATAAGACCGAAACTTATCTGAGATTTGCTTTTTTGAGAGCCTTGCGGATCTGTGGTCCGACAATCATGGCGACTATTCCCTTTGCGATATCAAAAGGAATGAATGGAATTACGCATATTGCAAGAGCGGCACCAACCGAATATGAAGCCTGAATGCAGAACCATGCGGTTCCGAGTGTGTAGCAGACGGCTGTGCCCACCAGCATTGCAGCAAAGTGAATCACACATCTTACAGCCTTGTCTTTTGCTGTTTCTGCTTCCTCAATCGGGAATCTGTCAAACACAATTCCGCAGATAATCGCAAACGGAATGTATGAAACGAGGTAACCGCCGGTCGGACCTGTAAGCTTTGCGATACCGCCGACATAACCTGCGAAAACAGGAAGACCAACCGCACCTAATATCAGATAAAGCAGTACAGCGATTGTGCTTCTCTTCCAGTCAAGGACATAGAGCACAAGGTAAAGTGCAAGAATCTGAAATGAAATCGGAACAGTTCCGATCGGAACCGAAATAGGTGAAATTACACACATTACTGCGGTCATGAGACCTACGAGCACAATACTTAAAACTTTTTTGTTCTTATTCATTTTACTACCTTTCTTTCGTTTTGTAAATATCAATTTAGTTGATTTAGATAACAATTTTGTAAATTGTCACCCTTAACCGCCCGATTAGTTTACAATACCGGCGCCGAATTGTCAACCCCTAAATTAAATTTAGGTGACAATATAGACAAAGTAAATCCCCGAAGCGTTTAACTTCGGGGAAAATATCAATACTGAGATTCAATATTTACGGTCTGAACCGGGCTTTCCGTGAGTTCATTGTCAACCGTAATCATAACGGAAATCTCCATGCTCTCACTCTGGTCGTTGGGAACATAAAGGGTGAAATTCTCACCCTCGGAGTTTTCTCCGCACTGCATTGCCTCATAAACCTTTGAATTTACTTTCACATAAATTCTTGAGCTGAGGTCTGCCTCACATGCAATGTTACCGCTGATTTTTATGAGTGCCATGTCCTGAACTCCTTCACAGTTAAAGCTGAGGCTGTCATTGGACTTAACTGCGGAAACACTTCTCTCAAATGCAGGGAACTTTGCGCCGAATTTTGCGAGGTTCTCCACGTTTCTCTCAACTATCTCAAGAACCACCTTATCGGATTTGTTCATTGCAATCTGAGTGAGATCATAAGGAACGGCTCTCTTGAATACTGCCTTGCCGTAGTCCTCTGCAAGAAGCGGAGCTATCGCATTACCGAAGGAATCTCTGAACATGAGAAGGCTGTGCTCCTCAGAGCTGTTTTCTGTGATATAGTTCATTGCGGTCGGGTCGGAATTTCTCTCATCAGCTGTGAAGGACGGAGTAAAATCAAAGTAGTAATTATCATCGAGCTCTGTTCCGTAAGGATAAAGCATGGCGTAAAGGTCACCCTCAAAATCTGTGCGCTTTTCGTATGGCATTGAGAGGTAATCCGTTCCCTCTACACCCAGGGCCTCGTTTACTGCCTTTGCACCCATTGCCGCACCGAGGTTATTCCAGTGGGAATCGAGCTTATGATAAATCACTTCATCGCTCTCCTGAGAGAGCACAGAGAACATATCGAGATAATTTACACCCAGCTCTGCCACATAGTTTTCGAGGATGTCTCTGTTTGAACCCTCTTTTGCGGTGTATCTTGCAGGCATTTTCTCAGGCAGAACCGAGCTTTTGTTAGGTGCGACCGTAAATACAAAATCAGCACCCTGAGACTTTGTGTATTCTTCAATGAGGGCAAGGTTTATTGCGGCAGAATAAAGTTTTCTGTCACTTACGGTCTTATTTCCGATGAAACTTTCCTCCTCGTCGGAGTAAAAAAGATAATCGTCTTTGCCGACTATTACCTCATCCACAGGGGATGTTCCGAAAACATTATCGAGCACCGAGGAATAGGCTGTGATGAAATGCTGTCTCAAACCGAAATTATTCTTGAACCATGTTCCCACATCATCCAGATAATTTATGTTGATGCTTCCGTCCGCTTTGGTGACTGCCGGTTTTGCGGTGACAACCTGATTTGCTTTCAGCTCCTCCGGAAAAGCAAAAGTGCATACAAGCGGAACAAGGAGAACAAGCAGAACAAGCGCTGTGAATAAACTGTATAACTCTTTCATGTTATCCTCCTTATCAGAATCTGAAGTAAATAAACGGGTTGAAGTCAGCTGTTGAAAGGGCAAGCAGACAGAAAGCAAGGAGTGCAAGAGTTATGGCATAAGAACCTGCCTCAAATACCCTGCCGAGTTTTCCCCCTCTCTCCACAGTGAGCTTCTTTACCGTGCCGAGAAGCGGACAGGAGAACAGCAGTGCTATGGCAAGAACAAAGATGAACCATGGTGTTATCATGGTGGAAAGCACAGAAACAGATGCAAAGTCAAAGCCTGTGAACATTCCCTTTAAGAATGCAAGTGCACCTGAGAAGGTCTCTGCTCTGAAGAATACGAAGGCAATAACCACGATGAACAGAGTGTAAATTCTGCCGATAACCGAATGATCTTTTTTACTGCCTGTTTTCTCCTTGATGAAATCTTCGACTGTGAGGGTAATTCCGTGAATCATGCCCCAGATTACGAAGTTCCAGCCGGCACCGTGCCAGAGGCCGGTTAAAAAGAATACTATGAACTTGTTGAGAGTTCTTCTGGCACTGCCCTTGCGGTTACCTCCCAGCGGAATATACACATACTCCTTGAACCATGTGGAAAGGGAGATGTGCCATCTTCTCCAGAAATCCTGAATGCTCTTTGCGGAAAGCGGATGCATGAAGTTCTCTCTGAAGTGGAAGCCGAACATTCTGCCAAGGCCTATTGCCATATCGGAATATGCTGAGAAATCGTAGTAAATGTGAAGGGTGTAGAAAATCGCACCCAGCCAGCACACAACAACATTGTACTGTGATCCGCTGAAATTATCGAAGACAAGGTCCGAAACCCCTGCCATGGCATTACTTACAATCAGCTTTTTCGCAAGTCCGAAGATGAATCTTCTGAAGCCCTCTGCAATATCTTTCGCATCTGCTTTTCTGTTGTAAAGCTCTTTTGCAATATCCTCATATCTTACGATAGGACCCGCAATGAGCTGTGGGAAGAATGATACATAGAGTAAAAGGTTGAAGAAATTCTTCTGAACAAGGGTATTATCCCTGTAGGTATCAACTACATAGCTCAGAGCCTGGAAGGTGAAAAAGCTTATGCCTATGGGCATTACGATTCCCGTAAAAGGAAGCTTTATGCCCGGAATCATGTTTATGTTGCCAATGATAAAATCTGTGTATTTGAAAACACACAGTATGCCTATGTTCACTACCGCCGCAAGGGCAACAGCCGCCCTGCCTTTGGTGCCTCCCTTTGCCGCAAACAATCCGAAGATATAATTGAGCAGGACGGAGAATATCATCAGAAAGACGAAAACCGGCTCACCGAAGGAATAGAACAGCAGACTTGCCAGAAGAAGCAGCACATTTTTTGCCATTCTTCCCGGCAGAACATAGTACAGTATGAATGTTACCGGCAGAAACGCCAGCAGGAAAATCGCTGAACTGAAAACCATATTATCTCCTTAAATCGGAGCCGTCATAAGGCGGCTCCGTTCTGTTTATATTTCTCTGTTGTAATCAAAATCGAGTCTGTTGAGTATAGTCTTTGCCATATACAAAGCGCCCTGGGAATTCGGGTGAATTCTGTCCCATGTGATGTAGCTGGAGTGATAGTACTTGAGAAGCTTTACCCATGCTGCCTGCATATCGACAAAAATCGCACCGTGCTTTTCCGCAAGCTTTCTGACTATGGCGGAATATTCATCCATTCTCGCACGCATACGGTCAGAAGTATTCTCCTCTATGTAATAAGGTGTTACGAGAATGAGCTGTTTCACAAAATCCCTGCTCCTGTCGATTATCCACTCGAGGTTTGCCTCGTATTCCTCAGGAGTGCAGGCCTCCTCTGTCATGAGCGGAGTATCAAACTGGCGCCATACATCGTTTATGCCTATGAGTATGAGAAGGTTCTCAGGCTTATATGGTGCTACATCGGTATCGAATCTCTTTACAAGATCACGGCTGGTGTTGCCGCTTATTCCTTTATTGATTACTCTGATGTTATAATCCGGGTAAGATGTGGCCAGAAAGGACTGAATGTCCGCAGGGTAACCCACACCTATGGCTTCAAAGAGACCCTCGCCCTGTTCTTTTCTGTTCATGTCTGTAACGCTGTCTCCGAAAAGGAGAAACTTTGTATTTTTCTCGAGTAACATGGAATTGCCTCCTGTTTTATTGTAATAGTAAACCTATTAATTATACCATATTTTCAGGTCTGTTCAAGCTGATTAAATCAACATATTTATAATTGATTAATGACTGAAAAATGATATTATTATACTATAATCAATATTTTTTACGGGAGGAAACTTATGAAACTTATTTATATAAAACTCGGCGATTATGCCTCACTCACAGGATATGTTCACGAAACCCACAAAGAGATGCCAAACCTTGAGAAGTTCCCTGCAATGCTGGTGGTTCCGGGCGGAGGATTCCGTTTCTGCTCCGCAAGAGAGGCAGAGCCCATTGCCATGGCCTACTATGCCGAGGGTTACTCCGCTTTTACCCTTGAATATACCACAGTTACTGCAAAACCCGATGCAGTTATGCAGGACCCCATAAACGACTGCACCGCCGCCATAAGATACATCAGAGACCATGCGGAGGAGCTTTGCATTGATGCGAATAAACTTGCCATGATAGGCTTTTCGGGTGGCGGTCATTTAGCCGCCGCAGTATCCACCCACTGTGAAGAAAAACCGAACGCCCTTTTACTCGGTTACCCGGGAATAGTTCACTCGGATTTACGTGCCCTCGACTGCCCTGACATAGTTGAGTGTGTGGATGAAAACACACCGCCTTCATTTATATTCTCCACAAGAAACGACAATGTTACTCCCCCTGTGCATCCCCTCTCCTTCGCAAATGCACTGATGAACGCAGGCGTTGACTTTGAGCTTCACATTTTCCGTGACGGCCCCCATGGTCTGAGCCTTGCAAAGGAGATTACTTCTTCGGGAATGGATGGCTATGTGAACCCCGCCTTTGCCGAGTGGTTCGGAATGAGTGTGCGCTGGCTGAAAGATACACTTTAATCTGCACTTAACATAAACTGAAGCGGAAATAGAATGCCCTATTTCGCAGATGAAGCGGTTTATTTATCTTAGCTAAGGTATTATAATTCAATACATAAAAAATAAATTTCAGGGAGGCTTAATTATGAAGAACATGAAATCATGGCAGAAGCTGTTAATCGGTGCAGGCATGGGAATTATACTCGGTACCGTATGCCACAACCTTATAACCGGTCTTATGAATTCCGCAAGTGACCCTTACACAAAGAGCTTTTATGTGGGTCTGATTGTCACCATACTCGGTCTGTTCGGATGCATGAAAGGCTCCCCGAACGCAGGTGTCGGCTCCGCCAACGGATTTGACATGAACGCCGTCGCAAGAAGCGTGGTGGAAGAAAACAAAATGACAGGCGCAAAGGGAAAGAATTTCCTTGCCAACAGAGTTCTTGAGATAAGACCTGCCGCCCTCGCACTTTTATTCTTCGGAATAAGCGAGATACTCTGGGTGGTACTTTCAAACCCCATGGCTTAAATATTGAACATAATCCACCTTTAAATATTAGCACTATTGATAATTGAATATGATTTTCGACATGTTATAATTAATGTGTTACTTTATGAAAGTAACGAGGAGTTAAAATATAAAGTGAGGTAAAATATTATGGCTTTAAAAGTCGGTATTCAGCTCTTCTCCGTAAGAGATGAAATGGCAAAGGATCCTATCGAGTGCATCAAGAAGGTTGCCGAGATAGGTTATAAATATCTTGAGGTTGCAAACCCAAGAGCAGATGAAGACCCGGGCTGCGGCTTCGGTATGACTCCCGATGAGCTCTTAAAGGCTCTTGACGGCACAGGCGCAAAGATTATCTCCGGTCACATCCGCCCAATCACAGAGGAAACTCTCCCGGGTATTATCGAGTGGCACAAGGCAGTAGGCAACACAGTTGTAGGTCAGTCCATGGCAATGTACGACAGCCTCGAGAATGTTCTCGAGATGTGCAAATATTACAACGCAATGGGTAAGAAGCTCGCAGAGAACGGCATGAAGTTCCTCTTCCACAACCACTACCATGAGTTTGTAAAAATCGGTGACAAGACAATCTATGACATTATCATCGAGAACACAGACCCTGAGTACGTAACATTTGAGCTCGATACATTCTGGGCTATGCGTGGCGGTGAAGACCCAATCGCCCTCATCAAGAAGCTAAACGGCAGACTTTTCGCAATTCATCAGAAGGACTTCTCCAAGACAGCGGTATTCGATCACAACATCAATCTTCTTGCAAACAGCAAGGACAAGCCGGTCACAACAAGAGAGGACTTCATGGCAGCAGGTCAGAAGCCTACAGACTTCTGTGAGGTAGGTACAGGCATTATGCCGATTCAGGAGATACTCGATGCGGCCAACGAGGCAGGCGCAGAGTATGTAATTCTCGAGCAGGATCACACCCAGCTCGGTCAGCTTGAGTCCATCAAGCTCAGCATGGAGGCTTTCCATAACTATAGCGGCGTTGTATTTGAATGATAAAAATTCTGCTCCCTTGAGATTTATTTCCCAGGGGAGCATTTTTAAAAGGAGATTTATTTTATGAGATTTATCGGTAACGTTTTTGGTTCGTATTCGGTGGTTTTGTCAGCGGTCTTGCATGGATAATAGCAGGCCTGCTGTGGTGCATAACCATTATAGGAATACCCGTCGGCATGCAGTGCTTCAAGTTCGCAGGACTTGCGTTCTTCCCATTCGGCAAGGAAGTTATCTACGGACAGGGCGGTTTCTCATTCCTTATCAACCTGATATGGATAATCGTATTCGGCTGGGAGATGGCACTCATCAACCTCATCTGGGGAATTATTCTCTGCATTACAATTGTCGGTATCCCCTTCGGCAAACAGTTCTTCAAACTCGCAAGACTTTCCCTCATGCCTTTTGGGGCAAGTGTAGTTGGATAAAACAATGCGGAATGCAGAGTTCGGAATTAGGAATTATTTGACATTCAGGCGGACTTTTCCTGTTTGGGAGAGTTCGTCTTTTCTTTTCAACCTCATCCGGTGTTACTTGCAACGAACACCTCTCCCCAAAGGGTAACGCTTAACCAGGAGGCAGACTTTCCCATATTGTCAAAAGGCTTCCCCGTGATTGGGGAAGCTGGCGAGAATTTGTTTCGCAAATTCGAGACTGATGAGGAGAAAAACCTGCCATTACACCCCATTCCCCTCCGACAAAGTCGGACGGAAAAAGCTTTCCTCTTTGTCAACAACTCTGCATTCTTAACTCTTAATTCTTAATTTGCTTTGTTGCCTGCAACAAAGCATGCTGTTCCCGCAGCCGCCTCTTCCTCGCACTCGGACAGTATGAGCTTGCATCCGAAAATTTCCTCGAAAGTTCTGCACAGGTGGGAATTTTTTCTCAGTCCGTTGCCAGAGCCTATCATTACTTTCGGCTTCTCCCCTCCTGCTTCAAGGTAAGCGGAGTACATATCATACAGCTCCTCTGCCATGCCGTTCATGAAAGACTGAATCAGGTGTACGGGTGTGAAATTATCCGTTCCTATTCCTGTTACGGAACCGAGGATATTCGGATTCTCCCTTGTGCCCTGAAATGTGGTACTGGTTTTGGGGGCATCACTTAAATCTTCAGCTTCTCTCAGGGCTTTATCCATGGCGGAATATGCGCTTTTATCCTCGCCTGTTACCATTTTTACTGTTTCTCTGAAGAATTTTTCCAGCATGGCGTAGGCTCTGCCGCCGCAGAGGGACGCACCCACAAGCAGATATCCTCCACCCGGGAAAGGTCTTGTCTCAAGGCCTTTAACCTGCATGAATTTCCCGGTATATACTGCCACCTGACTGCCTGTGCCCACATTGATGAGCAGGGCGTTTCTGTTTTCTCCGACAGAGCCGAGAAAAGCCGCCTGATTATCCCCTATTGCGGCATATACGGGAACTCCGTGTTCATCTGTGCCGAGGTATGCTTCTTCCGCCACCTCAGGCAGAATGGCTTTGTCTATGCCTGCCTTTGCGAGGGCTTCTTCGTCAAACACATTGTTCTTTAAATCGAAAAGACCCAGACCTGCGGCGTTTGTGGGCTCGGTTTTCGGTCTTGTGAGTCCTGCGAGTTTCATGGCGACATAGTCCATTATAGTGCAGAAACACACTGCATTCTTCGGTACAAGATTATTCTTTATATTGTAGAAATGTGTGACCATGCCGTAACCTGTGGCAAGTTTATGACCTGTGAGTTCAGACAGATACCCTGCATAGCTGTGGTTTTCATCATAGGGCAGATCTCCCCTTGCGTCCTGCCATGTGTAAAGCGGACTTACCGCCTCTCCGTTTTCATCAAGATAGACTATGCCGTGCATCTGACCCGTTAAGCCTATGGCCTCAATATCTTTGTACTTTGTCAGAAATTCAGTAACAACCGAGCCGACTTTCTCCCATATCTGCTTTGGGTCCTGAATTTTCTCAAAAGCTTCGCCTTTGATGAAGGTTCCGTTTTCTATGGTTTTTGATTCTGTCACAGAGTTTTCAAAAACGACAGTGGAAATTGAAGTTGTGCCTATATCCACACCGAGTATTTTCATGGGAATTCTCCTTTTATTTGTGCTTCTTCAATTATAGTAACACAGTTTACCACTGTCAAGCTGAGAAGTTTTGCTTTTTATTGTCTTTTCTATTACTTACCGATATGATATACTTTATCTGTAAATTTATGTTTTAAAGAGGATAAAATGGAAAAGAACATAAGCTCAAGCTTAATTAACCGCAACGTATATTACGCATGTGACATAGCCGCCGAGGGTATGAGAAACTTCAGGGGTGACCTTGCCATGCTCCGCCGTGAATTCTTTGCAAACGGCATGAGAACCGCATCCGCAAAATACCATGTAAACGAACTGGGCAACACAGGAAAACTCAGCGGAAAAATCAGCAGACATAAAATAAGATGGACCAAAACTCTCGGTAAAATCAGAACCGAAGAGGCTTTTCAGACCGGTAAGAATTTCACCATAGTCCGCCGTGATCTCAACAACAGAATCATCGGAAAAATCACATACAACAACGAGATGAAGTGGCTCAAGACAGAGTACTTCTCCCCTTCCGATTTTTCAAAGGCGGTTGAAATTCTCAAGCCGTGTGAAACAGATGACGCCATTGAGAAATACATCTATAACGAAGAGAAGAACCGCTATAACATAACAGAGCTGTACCCATCCCCGTATGAGACGGACTCCGCCGAACAGAGCCTTGTGAACTCAGAGTTTGACAGCGATTTTGTGCTTGTCTCCACAGACGAGGGAGATTTCTGCTACACAAGCGCGGAAGAGGCGGAAAAGCGCAAAGAGGCTTCTGCCGCAGAGAAAACCGGGGACATGAACGGCACATGGGATGAGGAAGCCGAAGCACCCGAAACCGGGGCAGCTGTTTCTGAGGAAGAACCCGAGTTCACATCCATGGAAGAAATTGCAGAGCTTAAAAACGAAAACTGCGAAGAAGCTGCCGACGATACAGAGATTATCACCGATGAACCGCTTGAAACAGAGGATAACCCGGAAGAAACCGAAGAAATAACCGAGGAACTTTCCACCAACGAAAAGGATGATGTGGAAAACACCGGGGCCCAAGAAGAATTATCCCCTGCGGAAAGCGACGTTGTTGAAAACACCGACGGCGAAGAAGCCGCTGTAAATGAGCCTGAAGACGATCAACAGACAGCTGATGAGCAGGAAACAGAAGAAACTCCGACAGACACAGAGGAAACTGCCGAAGAGATTCAGCCTGAAGAAACCGAGCCTGCCGAAACAGAGCCTGTAATCATCGAAGATAATGCCGAAGAGCCGGAAGCTGAGGCAGATGCTGAGCCGGAAGCCGAAGAGGAAAACACCGAAGCTGAATCTGCGGAAGAAGAGGACGACACCGCTCTCGACCTTGCTGTCGGCGACGGCAAACACATCTACTCAGGCAGAATGAGAAACGGCAAACGTGAAGGCAAAGGCAGAACCGAAACCGCAGACGGCATTCCCGTTTACATCGGTGATTATGCCGATGACAGACGCAACGGCATAGGAACCTCATATTTCAGAGACGGTGCCCTGAGCTATGCGGGTAACTGGAAGAACGACAAAAAGGACGGTCTGGGCGTTTCGTTCAACCCCACCGACAACAGCATTCATGTCACACGCTGGGAAAACGGCAGTCAGGCTTCGGAATCCGTCTCCATTGACAGCGAGGGCAGACTTCTCTACTACGGAAACACAGAGAACGGCAAAAAGCACGGAACAGGCATAAGCGTACGCAAAGAGGACGGCAGAATCTATGTCGGAGATTTCGAGGGCGGAAAGGCCGCAGGCATGGGCTCTCTCTTCGATGCGGACGGCAGACTTGTTTACACAGGTCACTTTGCCGACGGTGTGCGTGAGGGCTTCGGAACAGAGTTCGACAAAGAAGGCCGTGTTGTTTATTCCGGTGAATGGAAGAACGACGAATACTCAGGCGGAATACTCTACAAGAAAATATAAACAGTCATGTCCGGCGATGAGCTTTGACGCTTACGCCGGATTTTTTCTGTTTCAGGCAGTGACGGGTTTTCCCTGTGCCAAAAGCCATAACTATACTAAATGAAACAGTTTTGCAAATTTTCTTCATACTCTGTTTTCTTTTTTCTAAAACAGAATTATAATATCATATGTTTTATGTATACTAATCACACAACGAGTCAGAGTCGGAGTTTAACTATGAAGAAAAATCTATCATTAATTTTAACATTTTGTCTTATTCTCACCTCTCTTGCCGGATGCTCCGGTGCAAAAACCGGCAGGGGTGGCGATTTTGTATATTATCTGAAAAACAGCATACGTTCCCTTGACCCCCAGACGGCAACCGACAACGGTGCACTTACGGTGATTAACGCCATGTTCGAGGGTCTGTGCCGTGTGAACAGCGAAGGAACAGCCGAGGCAGGTATTGCGGAGAGCTGGAGCAGTAATGCCGACTTCACCACTTTCACCTTTACTTTAAAAAAGAATGCTGTGTGGAGCAACGGAAAAAAAATCACAGCGAATGATTTCGTTTACGGTATAAGAAGAGCCCTCTCACCCGCTACGGGTGCCGAGAATGTTGACGAGCTCTTTGTCATCAAAAATGCAAAAGACGCATATTACGGACTTGCGGATGTTTCCTCCGTGGGTGTGAGTGCCCAGGATGACCACACGGTTGTATTCAGCCTGAATTCGAGCTGTCCCGAGTTCCCTGTGCTCACAGCAAGGGCGAGGTTCATGCCCTGCAACGAGGAATTTTTCCTTTCCACAACGGGCAGATACGGCCTTGGTGTGGAATATCTGCTGACAGACGGCCCATTCACCTTCCAGAATTACTATTCATGGATGGACGGCGAATACATCAAACTCGAGCCCTATGATGAATACACGGGCAGAGCCGTTCAGCCGAAAACCCTCAGCTTCTATCTCGGTGAGATCGATGAGATGAAGGCAGACCCCGTATATGCCCTGACAAACGGAATAACCGATGTTCTCGCCCTTGAGAATCAGCAGCAGGCAGACAGTGCCACCGGGGCAGGTTGCCGGGTTTATTCCTTCGGCAACAGAGTAACGGGACTTCTCCTCAACACAGACTACTACGAGCTTACCACAAGGGTTCGTGAAATAATGGTGAAATCCATCAACCGTGAATCCATTGAGAGTGCGCTGAGCGCATCTGTAAGCATCGCAAACGATATAGTTCCCCCGGGACTTGAATACAACGGCACGGATTACAGGTCCTATGCCGAGAGCAGTCTTTTCGTAAAACAGGATTCCACAGCCCTCGATTTCGAGAACTACGACACCAAGGAGGAATCGGAATTCGTGATTATCGACGCCACATCGGAAAACGGCGAAGAAGGCGAAGAAACCCGAATCTATACCGAAGAGAAAAAAGATGATGAATATCTCATCGAGAGTGAAGACGAAGAACTTGAGTATATGCCTTCCATCACTGTAATATGTCCCGATGATTTTATGTCAATCAACATAGCAAACGCAGTCATTTCTTCATGGAATGAGTTCAGCGGAAGCTACTTCAATATTAATCCTCTGAGCGAGCGTGAGTTCCTCGAGGCGATTGAGGAAAAGGATTATCAGGCGGCGATTTACACTCTGGAATCGGGTTCCGACACCGCACTTTCACTGCTCTCAAGGTTCGGAAGCGACGCATGGCCTCAGATTCTCAACTCTCCCGCATACGACACACTTTTACACGCGGGATCTGACGGAATAGCGGGTGTTACGGGCCTTGAAAAGTTCCTCAACAACCAGTACATCTTCTACCCCATCTATTACAGTTCATCCTACTATGCCACATCACCGAAGGCTCAGGATGTAAACGTGGAAATAGGCAGAATCGATTTTATCGATGCCCACAAGTAAGCAAAGGCTCCTCTTTCGAAGAGGGGCTTTTTTATTGACAAATGTCAGAAATAAGTTTATTATATCAATGTTGTATCTGATAAAGAAAAGGAGTTTATTATAATGGCAGAATGCACACATGATTGTTCCACCTGCGGTGAGAGCTGTGCTCAGAGAGACCCTCAGAGCCTTATCGAGCCACAGAACAAAATGAGCAACGTCAAAAAGGTTATAGGTATAGTTTCAGGCAAAGGCGGCGTAGGTAAATCCAGCGTAACATCTCTCATGGCTGTTACCATGCAGAGAAGAGATTTTCAGGCAGCCATTCTTGATGCCGATATTACAGGTCCGTCAATTCCTCAGTGCTTCGGCATTCACGAGAGAGCAACAGGAACAGAGGACGGCATTTTCCCTGCTGTTACAAAGTCCGGCATTGAGCTCATGTCCATGAACCTCCTGCTCGGCAAAGAGACAGATCCTGTTGTATGGAGAGGTCCCGTTATCGCAGGAGCCATCAAGCAGTTCTGGACAGATGTTATCTGGAACGAGGTTGACTACATGTTCGTTGACCTTCCTCCGGGAACAGGCGATGTTCCGCTCACTGTTTTCCAGAGCCTCCCGCTTGACGGTATCATCATTGTAACCTCCCCACAGGAGCTTGTTTCCATGATTGTAAGCAAGGCTGTTGAGATGGCAAAGCTCATGAATGTTCCGATTATCGGTCTCGTTGAGAACTACAGCTATGTAAAGTGCCCGCACTGTGACGAGATTATCAAGGTATTCGGTGACAGCCACATCGAAGAGGTTGCGGAAAGCTACGGTCTTCCTGTTCTCGGCAAGATTCCTATGGATCCTATGCTCGCTTCTTACTGCGACAAGGGTGTTGTGGAGCTTTATGACGGCGACTGGCTCGACCACGCTGCGGATGTAATCGAGACGCTCTGATAATTAAGAATGCAGAATTATTGATTTTAAGGCGAAGTCTTACCGTAATGGCAGGGCTTCGTTTTTTGTTATATTTTTCTCTTGTATTACCCTATTAAATAGGGTAGAATTAAAATACATCAACTTGAAGAGAATGAAAAGGAGGATTAATTATGTCAGTTTTTGATGATATTAAAACAGGTCTGAATCAGGCTATTGAGTATGAAAAAGGCAATTTACAGCTGAACACAAAAACCATGTCAATTACTCCACCTGAAGATTTTTCTGCAAATGAAATCAGACTCATACGCAAAAATACCGGACTGACACAGTCTCTGTTTGCAAAATTCCTCGGGGTTTCCGTAAAAACAGTCGAAGCATGGGAATCAGGAAGAAACAAACCAAACGGTACTGCATGCAGATTGCTTTCACTCACAAGAAACGATCCTTCATTTCCAAGTAAATCGGGAATTATAATCAATATTTAAATCACAGTGTATTCGTAATGGCAGGACTTCGTTTTTGTTTTACCTCATCAGGTGTTTGCTTGCAAATTTACCGCTTACCCCATAGGGGAAGGGGGATGAGCGATAGCTCAGACTGATGAGGTTGAAAAAGTAAGCCCCTTTATGCCTACCCACCAAGAACGCAAAAACCTGATGAGGATGATTAATTCCGAACTACGACTTCTCAATTCCGAATCAGCTAAAGAGGTCCGTCAGATTCGCTCGAATTCGCTTCGCTCTTCTCGACTCTCTGACTAAGTTTTTTCGGTCATTGCTTCGCAATGGTTCTCCCACTTGGGTTAGCTGCATCTGACCTGCCCTGAGACTCTGTCTCAGACTCTGCAGGCTTTTTGAAAAAAGCCCGGCAAAAACTTTTATGTTTTCACCGGGCCTTAAGCACTGAATCAGATTTAGTTTTTACTGAAGTCGGAGAGCATGAGACCCTCGTTGTGGTCATATGCCCAGCCTATGCTCCACTCGTTGCTGAACAGGAGGAGATATCTGCCTCTCATGTCCTGAACCTTCTTTGTGTCGGTTGTGAGGTTGAGCTTCTTGAGATCTATATCAGGGTTATCAATCCAGCGGATGAGTGAGTACGGGAGATTCTCCATTCTTATCTCAACGTTGTACTCGTTCTCCATTCTGTACTTGAAAACGTCGAACTGAAGTGTACCGACAACGCCTACGATAACCTCTTCCATACCGGAGGAAACCTCCTGGAAGATCTGAATTGCACCTTCCTGGGCAATCTGAGTTACACCCTTTACGAACTGCTTACGCTTCATTGTGTCCTTCTGGGCTACACGGCAGAAATACTCAGGGGCGAAGGTCGGAATACCCTCGAAAGTGAACTTCTTGCCTGTGCATACTGTGTCACCTATGGAGAAAATGCCCGGGTCGAAAATACCGATGATATCGCCTGCGTAGGCCTCGTCGATAATCTCTCTGGACTGGGCCATCATCTGGGTTGGCTGTGCGAGCTTGATCTTCTTGCCGCCCTGAATGTGGTTAACCTCCATGCCCTTTTCGAAACGGCCGGAACAGATTCTCATGAATGCGATACGGTCACGGTGGGCCTTGTTCATGTTAGCCTGAATCTTGAATACGAAAGCGGAGAAGTCGTTGCTCATAGGGTCGACTGTTCCCTCTGCTGTGTTTCTTGGGAGCGGTGAAGATGTGAGCTTGAGGAAGTTCTCGAGGAAGAGCTCGACACCGAAGTTTGTGAGAGCCGAACCGAAGAATACAGGAGAAAGCTTACCGTGGCGGACCTTCTCGATATCGAGTTCGTCGCCTGCGCCGTCGAGGAGCTCAACGTCATCACGGAGGGTATTGTAAAGAGCTTCACCGAGCTCATCTTTGAGGGACTCGTCGTTTACGTCAATCTCTCTTGCCTGAACCTTCTGGCCGGAGTTCTCTGTGAACTCAACAATCTCGCTCTTCCGGCGGTCGTAAACACCCTTGAATTCCTTACCTGAACCGATAGGCCAGTTCATAGGGTAGGTACCGATACCAAGTTCCTTCTCGATTTCATCGAGGAGATCGTACGGGTCGAGGGCGTCACGGTCCATCTTGTTGATGAATGTGAAAATCGGAATATCTCTCATAACACATACGTGGAAGAGTTTTCTTGTCTGAGGCTCAACGCCCTTTGCCGCGTCGATGACCATTACTGCGCTGTCGGCAGCCATGAGGGTACGGTAGGTATCCTCGGAGAAGTCCTGATGTCCCGGGGTATCCAGAATGTTGATGCAGTAGCCGTCGTAGTTGAACTGCATAACGGAGGATGTAACGGAAATACCTCTCTGCTTCTCGATTTCCATCCAGTCGGAAACAGCGTGTCTGGAATTCTTCTTTCCCTTAACCATACCTGCGAGGTTGATTGCTCCGCCGTAAAGGAGGAACTTCTCTGTGAGTGTGGTTTTACCGGCATCCGGGTGGGAGATAATGGCGAAGGTTCTTCTTTTTTCAATCTCTGTTCTTAAATCTGCCAAAATAATACCTCATTCTGTATATAATAAATTTTGATTTACAACTGTATAATAATTCAGCCTGTATTACATTTCGGGCGATGCCTCACTTTACATATAGTATCTGAATTTTCTTTATTGTGCTATTTACATAAATACAGCCTAAAGATTTTAGCACATTTTCCGCTGTAATTCAACTGATTTAGCTTACAAACTTAGCAAAATTTGAGTGCTCTCTTTGTAGCTCTTCACAAAGATTTTCCCATTATCAAGCTGTTTTTTAACATTCACAGCTGTTGAAAATGCTTGACCTTATACCCATTGGATAGTATAATTATGGAATAGCGGCTGAAATTAATGCGGAATTCGGAATGAGGAATTGTTGGCATGGAGGAAAGGTTTGCCCACATTGGATAAATACATCTGGAGGATGACTTTTCAACCTCATCTGTCACTTCGTGACATCTTCCCCATTCTTTGGGGAAGACAATACAGAAGGAAAACTTTTTCCTCTTTGTCAACAGCCTTCCCCAAGATTGGGGAAGTGTGGCCAGTTTCGCAAGCGAATACGAGACGGATGAGGTTGAAAAGCTGACCTCAAACACCATCCCACCCAGGAACGCAAGACTGATGAGGTTAATAATTCCGAACTCCGACTTCCCAATTCTGAATTGGCTAAAGAGTTCCGTCAGATTCGCTCGAATTCGCTTCGCTCTTCTCGACTGTCTGACTATGTTTCTTTTTGTCATTGCTTCGCAATGGTTGACTTCCTTGGGTTGCTTGCATCTGACCTGCTCTGAGACGCTGTCTCAGACTCTGTAAGCTTTTGAAAAAGCTTAAGCAAAACTTTAGATTATCGTCAGAATTCTTAATTCTGCATCAGATTTCTCATCATGATTATTAAATCTTTAATCGATTACCCTGCCGTTACAGGCATGGAAAAGCGCAGGCTTTATGTGTATCTTCCGAACTCCTACCAGTACGAGGAAGAAAGACGCTACCCTGTGTTATATATGTTCGACGGACAGAATGTGTTCTTCGACAAAGACGCCACCTACGGCAAAAGCTGGGGTGTCGGCAAATACCTCGACCATACAGGCACTGAGCTCATCTTTGTTGCTGTGGAATGCTCCTCCGCAGAGGATAACGAGAGGCTCTCCGAGTATTCCCCGTGGACTTTTGAAGATCCCGTTTACGGTTTCCACGAAGGCAGGGGCGAACTCACCATGCAGTGGTTCGTAAATAAGCTCATGCCTAAAATAAACAGAAAATACCGCACATTAAGAGGGCGTGACAACACCTATATTATGGGTTCCAGCATGGGTGGGCTCATGTCTCTTTACGCTGTGCTGAGATATAACAGGGTGTTCTCCTGCTGTGCGGCTCTCTCCCCTTCGATTGAGCTTGTACCCGAGGACATTAAGAATTTTGTCAAAAAGTGTCGTGTCAAACGTGACACTGTGATATACATGGACTACGGCACCGAAGAAGCCAAGGATTACAAGGGTGTTATGAACGCCTTTGCCGCCCTGACCCGTCAGCTCATGCAGAAGGGTATTATGGTTACTTCGAGGGTGGTTCCCTACGGCCCGCACAACGAGGCCACATGGGAGAAACAGCTCCCCTTTGCGATTGGTGCGATGATGTACAACCCCTGAGACTAATGCGGAATCAGGAATGAGGAATTGTTGGCGGGGAGGATGGTTTGCTCATATTGGGTAAAGGCATTTGGAGGCTTACTTTTCAACCTCATCTGTCACTTCGTGACATCTTCCCCATTCTTTGGGGAAGACAAAACAGAAGTCAAACTTTTTCCTCTTTGTCAACAGCCTTCCCCAGGATTGGGGAAGTGTGGCCAGTTTCGCAAGCGAATACGAGACGGATGAGTTTGATTAAATCCGAACTCCGAATTCTCAATTCCAAATTCGCTGAGTCGGTCCGTCAGATTCGCTCGAATTCGCTTCGCTCTTCTCGACTGTCTGACTATGTTTCTTTTTGTCATTGCTTCGCAATGGTTGACTTCCCTGGGTTGCTTGCATCTGACCTGCTCAAGGACTCTGTCCTTGACCTGTAAGCTTTTGAAAAAGCTTAACCAAAACTTTTACTCACTACACAGATTAACTGATTCGGAAATATCTTCCGGGTTGGAAAGGATATTATTATGGAAATTCAGTACTACAAAAATTACAGCTCTAATTTAGGCAAAGACATGGAGTGCAAGGTTTACGGCCATGCCGGCAGACCTATGATTTACATTCCATGCCAGGACGGTCGCTTCGTTGATTTCGAGGGCTTCCACATGCACGAGACTCTTTCCCCATGGATTGAATCCGGCAAACTCTTTGTTATCTCCATTGACACCATCGACCTCGAGACCTGGTCCAACAAGGCGGGCGATCCTTACTGGAGAGCAAGACGCTACGAGGCATGGATCAACTACATCTGCTATGAGGTAGTTCCTTTTGCCCAGAACATGGCTATGCAGAGAAACGGCTGGGACAAGGCTCCTGGCGTTCTCACTATGGGCTGTTCCCTCGGTGCAACTCATGCTGCCAACCTTTTCTTAAGAAGACCCGACCTCTTCGACGGATGCCTCGCTCTCAGCGGTATTTACACAGCCGCTTACGGTTTTGACGGTTACATGGACGAGGTTGTTTACCAGAACTCCCCTGTTGACTACATGGCAGGCATGAGCCCCGATCATCCTTATGTAAACATGTACAAGTCCAAGAAGGCTGTTATCTGCTGTGGTCAGGGACCATGGGAGCAGCCTGACACAACAAAGGCACTCAAGTATCAGTTCGAGCGTCTCGGTGTTGACTCCGTATGGGTTGACGTATGGGGCTACGATGTTCAGCACGACTGGTGCTGGTGGTACAAGCAGGCAGAGTATTTCATGCCTTATCTTTTAGGTTAATCCTGTTTATTACAGATTAGAAAGGAAGAAAATAATGAAGAACTTAGTTTTTATCTCCCCTAACTTCCCCGTAAACTACTGGCAGTTCTGCAGAGAGCTGAAGAACAACGGAATCAACGTTCTCGGTATCGGTGACTGCCCATATGAGAATCTTCTCCCTGAGCTTCGTGAGAGCCTCGGTGAGTATTACAAGGTAGGCTCCCTCGAGAACTATGACGAGGTTTACAGAGCTGTTGCCTACTTCACATTCAAGCACGGCAGAATCGACTGGCTCGAATCTAACAACGAGTACTGGCTCGAGAGAGATGCTCAGCTCAGAACAGACTTCAACATCTGCTCCGGTTTCAAGGCAACGGACATGAAGAAGATCAAGTACAAGTCCAAGATGAAGGCTTACTACGAGAAGGCAGGCATTGTTGTTGCAAAGTATCACCTTGTTGACACCCTCGAGGGCTGCAAGGAGTTTATCAAGGAAGTAGGCTTCCCTGTAATCGTAAAGCCTGACAACGGTGTTGGTGCCGCCAACACATACAAGCTCAAGACTCAGAAGGAGCTCGCTGCGTTCATCGATGAGAAGAACGAGAAGTGGCCTGAGGTTCCATACATCATGGAGCAGTTTGTTGAGGCAGAGGTTAACTCCTACGATGCAATCATCGACTCCAAGGGCAACCCTATCTTCGAGACAGGTAACGTTACACCTAACTCCATCATGGACATTGTCAACGACAACGACAACTCCCTCTACTACATCGTAAAGGATCTCCCTGAGGACACAAGAGCCGCAGGCCGTGCAACAGTCAAGGCTTTCGGTGTTAAGTCAAGATTCGTTCACTTCGAGTTCTTCCGTCTCACAAAGACTCAGAAGGGCCTTGGCAAGAAGGGTGATGTTATCGCTCTCGAGGTTAACATGAGACCATGCGGCGGTTTCTCCCCTGACATGATGAACTACGCCAACAGCACAAACGTTTACAAGATCTGGGCTGACATGATCGCATTCGATAAGACAGAGCTCCCACAGGGTGAGCACGCATTCTGCGGTTTCGCAGGACTTCGTGACGGCAAGGATTTCGTTATGAGCCACGATGACATCATGGCAAAGTACGGCGCAAACATGAAGATGGTTGACAGGATTCCCGAGGCGCTTTCCGGCGCCATGGGCAACCAGATGTATGTTGCCAACTTCCCTACAGAGGACGAGCTCTGGGCATTCTACAGGGATGTAACCGAGCAGAAAGGCTGATTTTAATTCGGAATTAGGAATTTTCAACCTCATCAGTCTCGTTTTCCAAAGAAAACTCGACAGCTTCCCCAATCTTGGGGAAGCCTTTTCTTTTAGGCGGACTTTTCCCTCTTTGTCAATAGCCTTCCCCATGACTGGGGAAGGTGGCTGAGCGTTAGCTCAGACGGATGAGGAGAAATAGGCTAACTTTTCAACCTCATCCGGTGTTTGCTTGCAAATGTACCGCTTACCCCAATCTTGGGGAAGCCTTTTCTTTTTGGCGGACTTTTTCCTCTTTGTCAATAGCCTTCCCCATGACCGGGGAAGGTGGCTGAGCGTTAGCTCGGATGAGGAGAAATAGGCTAACTTTTCAACCTCATCAGTCTCGTTTTCCAAAGAAAACTCGACAGCTTCCCCAATCTTGGGGAAGCCTTTTCTTTTAGGCGGACTTTTTCCTCTTTGTCAATAGCCTTCCCCATGACCGGGGAAGGTCCTGCGAAGCAGGGGATGAGGAGAAAAACCTGCCACCATATCCCATTTCCCTCCGACAAAGTCGGACAGAAAAACTTTTCCTCTTTGTCAAAATTCCGAACTCTGCATTCCGCATTCCGAATTAGATCGAGAGGTCCGCCAAAAACACTTCGTTGTTTGGCTATGCTCTTTTTGTTCATTGCTTCGCAATGTGTTCCGCTATGGCAGACTGCATCTGACCTGCTCTGCTCTGCAGGCTTTTTGAAAAAAGCTCGGCAAAAACTTTAATCTTACCTTAATTGTAAACAAACTGTGAATATTTCTGAAAAAGTTGCATACTTTTATGCAACTAATCCCGCTTTACGCACCTATAGTGAGGACATTAATCCTCGAAATTGATTTTCAGGAGGTTCACACTATGAACAAGAAGTTTTTACGTGAAGAAGAGTTTTACGCTTACACCATGCACGATGACGGGCAGATTCCCCTGCCCACCGATGACGACTGCCCACCCGAGCCGTACTTCCCGCCGAAGTATGACATATCCCCTGAGGACCCTGATGAGCAGAGCCTATGGGACAGCTACTGTAAGGAGCACAGCATCCCGCCAGCTTCGGAGATTCAGGAAGAGCGGGTTCAGCATGAGCCAAAACAGGAGGGCAAGCCCGATCTGACCGCTTTATTCAACGCTTACAACGGCAACAGCGAGGAGGAAGTTGAGGAGTTCAGAAAGTCCGCTGAAAAGGAAAACGAGAAGTTTCAGACCCTGACGGAGCTGTTCAACGAGGCGGTCAAGGAGGCGGAGAAAGTTCCCGACGAGGATGACGGCATCCCCAACAGGGAGAAGCTCAACGAGAAGCAGTACTGTCTGTTATACCAGTTCAAGCATCCCATGAAGAACATTGACGGTGTTCTCTACGACGTGAACGGCAGGGTTGATCCCAAGCTTGTGAAGCGTGAGATTATGGCGGATGTGTCGAAGATATGGAGCTGTAACCTGGCAAAAAAGGTCAAGGATGTTTACGATGCCATGATGATAATCAACACCGAGGAGGATCTTCCTCTTGAGACGGACAAGTTACACGTGAAGAACGGCACCTACTACCTTGAGAGCGGTGAGTTCAAACCGCAGAAGTTCATCTGTCGCAACCGACTTGCGGTGGATTACAATCCCTCCTGCCCTGCGCCCGCAAAGTTCATGGAATTCATGTCACAGCTTTTCCACGAGGAGGATATTCCGACAGTTCAGGAGTATCTTGGCTACTGCATGATTCCCACCACCAAGGCGCAGAAGATGATGATACTTGTGGGTAACGGCGGCGAGGGCAAGTCCGTTCTCGCATACGTACTGAGGAGCATTTTCGGCGACGGAATGAACGTGAGTTCCATCAAGAAGCTGGCTTCCTCAAGGTTCAGCAAGGCGGATCAGGCGGGTATGCTTCTTATGGTTGACGATGACATGAGCCTTGATGCTCTGCCCGACACCGAGGTTTTAAAGTCCATGATTACCGCCCGTGGCAAGTCCGAGGCCGAGCGCAAGGGCAGGCAGAGCGAACAGGTGGAGTTCTATGTCAGATTTTTAGGTTTAACCAACGGCAACCTGACTTCCCTTTATGATAAGAGCGAGGGCTTTTACCGCCGTCAGCTGGTTATCAGATGCAAGGACAGACCAAAGGACAGAATCGACGATGCGGAGCTGGCGGATAAGCTGACAGCGGAAGCCGAGGGCATATTCCTATGGGCTTTACAGGGCCTTAAAAGGCTGATTATGAATCACTATGTATTCACGGTTTCGGACAAATCCGCAAAGCTCATGCAGGAGGCGAAACGATCCGACAACAACATTATCTCTTTCCTTGAGGACAGGCAGTTCATCCGCTTCGAGAAGGGCCGCTCCGAGACCTCACGCAGACTTTATGCCGCCTACCAGACCTGGTGCGAGGAGAATCTGGAGAAGCCGATGAGTATGAAGACTTTCTCCGGTCACCTTTATAACCATGCAAGCAATCTTGGGATTGAAGCCAGCACCAATGTCGCCGCCGGAAATGAGAGACGAGCAAGGGGGTTCAGAAACATCTGCATAATGATAAGTGATTTCAGTCTGTAAATTACACGGATAGTTACACGGCAAATACACGGGAAATACGCGGATGAAAACATCATCAAACGGCTGTATTAAGCCATTTTCAAGCAAAATACACGTTACACGGCAAATTTTGGAAAAATCCTTGGACTTTTCTTTTTTCCTTCTTCTTCCCTTAATACTTAATACCGATACAGTAATAAGAAAAACAATACTACTATTATTTATATCAAGGAGAAAAAAAGTTATATATAAGAATATTATATATTGATAAAGATTATATTTCCAGAAGTTTCACATTTTTTGCCGTGTATCCGTGTAAACGACTCTGTTAAGCCATTCTTATGTAATTTTACCGTGTATTATCCGTGTAGTACACGTGTATTGCGCAAAGTGTTCTTCCAATGCGAAATTGTTGGATTCACATTGTCCGACTTTGTCGGAGGGGAAATAGCATCAGGAGGCACTCCCCCAGTCTCGAATTTGAAATCAAATTCTCGACAGCCCCCTCACAGATGGGGCCAAGTCCCGTTATCGAATTTTTGATTTTAATTTTTATATACATCTTACGAGGATGGCTTGGCATTTTGGTAACTCAAAGCTAAAAACTTTTAACTTTAAACTTAAAACCAGCTGATGAATAATGAATGATGAAGTCGCTTCGCTGATGAATGATGAATAACAATAAATGATATAATTTCTGCGAAATTGTGATGAATGAAATAAAAAGACGAACCCTCCCCACAAAGGAAAAGTCCGCCTAAAAGAAAAGGCTTCCCCAAGATTGGGGTAAGCGGTACATTTGCAAGCAAACACCTGATGAGGTTGAAAATTCCTAATTCCGAACTCCGCATTCCGATTTAGAAGAGTCGCTTCGCTGATGAATGATGAATAACAATAAATGATATAATTTCTGCGAAATTGTGATGAATGAAATAAAAAGACGAACCCTCCCCACAAAGGAAAAGTCCGCCTAAAAGAAAAGGCTTCCCCAAGATTGGGGTAAGCGGTACATTTGCAAGCAAACACC
>JAUNDK010000001.1 GCA_030526115.1 Clostridia bacterium | reverse complement strand
GAATCATCTGAAGATGAAGGTGAAAAGCAGACTGTCGGTGTAAGAATCATCTGGAATGATGATGACAACAAGGCAGGTGCAAGACCTGATTCCATGAGCATTGAGCTCTATGAAGGTGAAGACTTCTACGATGTTCAGGCTCTCGATAATGACGGCAACTGGGAATTTGTATGGACAGGCTTAAATGCCGAGCTTTACTACTCCGTTGCTCTCGCTGATGATTACGAGCCGGAAGGTTACGAATGTGAGAAAACATCCGAAGGTGAATATTACGTTTACTACTTCACTTACGGCAAAGAAGATGAAGATAAAGGCGACAAACAGACTGTCGGCGTAAGAATTATCTGGGATGATGACGATAACACAGCAGGTGCAAGACCTGATTCCATGAGCATCGAGCTTTATGAAGGCGAAGAATTCTATGATGTTCAGGCCCTCGATAATGACGGCAACTGGGAATTCGTATGGACAGGCTTAAATGCCGAGCTCTATTACAGTGTAGCTCTTGCCGATGACTATGTACCTGAAGGATATGAAGCCGATAAGGCAAGTGTTGGCGAGTATTATGAATATTACATGACATATACAGATAAGAAAGAAGAATCCTCAGAGGATGAAAGCTCTGAGGAAGAGAGCTCTGAAGACGAATCTTCAAAAGAAGAGGAAGAAACCGTAACTGTAAATGTCAGAATGGAATGGAACGATAACGGAAACGAAGAGGGCTTAAGACCTTATGAAGTAACCGTAAATCTCTTTGAGGAAGGCAGCTTCTATGATAAGAGAACCATCTCCTATGAAGATAACTGGGAAGGCAGCTGGGATAACCTCTCCGCTTCCAAGAAGCACTCCACAAAACTTGCGGCTACTCCTGACGGATATTCAGTAGACAAGCAGGTAGATAAAAAGACAAAGACATTTATCTACACATTTACGCTCGAAGAAAAGCCTGATGTTACACCGGAACCGGAAAAAGAAGAGGTAACTCCGAAGCCGACAAAGGAGCCTAAGCCAACAGCTACTCCAAAGCCGACCAAAGAGCCTACACCTGAACCAACCGCTACTCCGGAGCCGACAGCAGAACCAACTGAGGAACCTACTCCTACCCCACTTCCTACAAGAGAAATTAATATTAAGATTGTATGGAATGATGACAGCAACGCTGCCGGTAAGAGACCTGAAAGCGTTCAGGTTACACTCTTCGAGGATAACAACTCATATGACACAAAGGAATTAAGCTCCGCTTCAAGCTGGGGCGGAACATGGGAAAATCTCTCTGTTAAGAGTGCTTACTCCGTAAAGGTTCTCTCAAACCCTGAGTTCTATTCCCTCAAGAAAGAACTTGATAACAGCACAAGAACCTTTATCTATACTTACACATATAACCCAAAAGCAACTCCTTCTCCTGAGTCAAGCTCTGACGAAAATACAGATCTGATTGTTCCTGAGCAGGACGACGATGGTGTAAATCCTACATTTGCTCCTGTTGCAAGTCCGACAGCCACACCGAGTGCGGCACCTTCCGAGAACAAGGCAGACAGCACTCCTACTCCGGGTGCAAGTCCTGAGGCAGCTCAGGAAAGCGGACAGAACTCCACAATTTTCTGGGTTATGATTGCAATTATCATCCTTGCTTCAGCCGGAATTGTAACCACAATTGTAATTCTCGTTGTTAAGAACAAGAGACGCAAGAGTCATTGATAACAAATAATCAGCTGATTAAACAGTTAAGCTCTCACAAACGTTAAAACCGTTTGTGAGAGCTTTTTCATATTCATATTCAGTTTCTTGATTTATTTTTCAGTTCTGTGTACTTCTCCTTGCTACCGTAGGCAAGTTCCACCGGATATTTCTCTGCATTTCTATCTATCTTTTCACGCATAATCTCATCTAAATCAAGCCCACAGACATCCGCCATTAGTATGCAGTAACTGAGCACATCAGCAAGTTCTTCTTTGACTTTATCGAGTTTCTCCCCTGCAGAGGTATCTTCCCCGCTCCACTGGAAAATCTCCAGCAGTTCCGCTGCCTCAAGACTTAATGAAATGGCAAGGTCCTTGGGTGTGTGATACTGCTTCCAGTTTCTTTCATCTCTGAATTTTATGATTCTATCCCCTGTTTCTTTGCTGACCAGATAATCTCTTTCCATAATTTATTCTCCTTTCGTTTTGACTATTATAACAGAATCAAGCACAAAGAAAAACATCGGACCGAATTTAATCAGCCCGATGAAACATATTATTCTACTGTAATAAGCTCATAGTCCTTTGTGCCGTAGCCGATTTCAGCGGCAACATCAATTGTGTATGTACCGTTTCTGGACTTAACTCTCTCCATGAAGTGCGGAAGACCCGGATCGTCTGTCTGGGCATATACCATGTCAATTCCTGCCTGGTCGATTGCGACAGGGTCTGTGGAAACCATAATGCCGATATCCTTCATGCATGGATCCTCAGCAACTGCACAGCAGTCGCAGTCAACGGAAAGATTCTTGAGTACGGATACATAGACAACATTGCCCTTGAAAAAGTCAATAACTGTTTCTGCAGACTCAGCCATGCTCTCGAGGAACTTGTTGTGATCAGCTGTCCAGATTTCCTTTGCATCGCCTGCACCGTGAATAACAGCCTTTCCGTATGCGGAAGCACATCCGATTGAGAGCTGCTTTAATGCACCGCCGAAACCGCCCATAGGGTGACCCTTGAAATGGGAGAGTACAAGGAGAGAATCATAGTTTGCCATGTCCTTACCGACATAGTTTACTGTGAGGTGCTTGCCGTTCTTTACAGGAAGCTCCATATCAGGACCCTCTGCATCGAGGAGGTCAACATCAAAATATTCGCTCCAGCCATGAGTAGCAAGAGTTTTAAGGTGCTTTGGTGTTGTGTTTCTTTCACCACTGTAAGCTGTGTTGCACTCTACGATAGTACCGTTTACATGGTCTACCACAGGTTTCCAGAAATCAGGTCTGATAAAGTTCTGGTTGCCCTGTTCGCCGGAGTGAACCTTTACCGCAACTTTGCCTGTAAGCTCTTTGCCGAGCATTTTATACATCTCCAATAATTTCTCTTGAAAAATATACTTTTGCCTTTTCCATATTTTCTGCATCCTTTCCGAAATATAATATTGTAATTATACCATACTTTTGCAATTTGTAAAACAGGCTTTCGCAGGTAATTGAATTCATATATTATTTACAGATATTTGCCTTATTGGAATTGTATTTTATTGATTGTTACCGAGCGTTATAGTATAATATATTAATAAATGTTTTGTTTTAACAACATTGAGAGGGGAAAATTTATGATAAATCCTTTATACTATATTACCAACATAGTATTTGCCGCAGTACTGCTGATAGTATATCTGCATGATTCGACTTTTGAGGATAAATCAAACAGCAGATCAAGAAGTTACGGCAGACTGTTAAAGTGCGTTATTTTCTTTTGTATTCAGGATGCCGCATGGGGATTTTTCGGGTCTGTTCCGCTTTATAACGGAATTCCGTTCTTTATAAGCTCCACTGTATTTCACCTTTCAACGGTTACTACGGCGGCTTTCTGGATGATATATGTAATCAATTATGCCGAACACAAACCAAAACACATGAAACTGTGGAAGTCCCTGCTGGCGCTGGTTTGTTTTCTCCAGCTTTCTCTGTTAGTCGTCAACCTGTTTGTACCGATTGTTTTCAGAATAAGCCCCGGCGGTGAATATGTAACCTATGATTACAGACCATACTGTTTCATTAATCAGTATGCAATATTCATGATGATAGCTCTCATCTCGATTTATGCATACATTAAGAATTCCGGAAAAGATTCCAGTTATTCAGCTATTTTCATCTTTGTTCTTGCTCCGGTAGTCTGCGGTATTTTCCAGTACTGCTTCCCGGAAGCACCGTTCTACTCCATAGGTTATTTCATCGGAAGCATGATAATTCATGTGTATGTCACACTTGACGACAGAGAACAGCTTCTGATTCAGAATGCAAGTACAGATGAACTTACAGGACTGTGGAACCGCAAATCTTACGAAGAAGAGATTATGAATCTCAGGGATTCGGAAATTCCCGAAAGCTTCGTCTTTATCTCCATGGACGTAAATGAACTTAAATCGACAAACGATAACCTCGGACACAATGCGGGAGACGAGCTGATTATTGCTGCCGCAGACTGCATGAAAAGGTGTTTTGGTGGCTATGGAAGAGTTTACCGCACCGGTGGCGATGAGTTCTGTGCCATGATTTACTGCAGCTCCGATACCCTTGAAGAGATTAAAACGGATTTTGAGAATTCTCAGCTTGACTGGAAAGGAAGTTTTGATGTTAATCTGAGCATTTCCGCAGGTTTTGTAAAGAAGAGTGAAGACCAAAATCTTCCGCTCGATGAAATGATTCTTCGTGCAGACAGAAGAATGTACAGCTCAAAAAATGACTTCTATAACAGTAAGGGCATAGACAGATGGGGACAGCAGGAGGCATACAAGGCCCTTTGCGGATCTTACACTAAAATTCTCAAGGCCGATCTGACAGAAGATAACTACCTGATTATAAAAATGCCGGGCGAAGAGAAAAATGAAGAAATGGGATTCAGACCGAAACTCTTTGACTGGATAAAAGAATTTGCCGTATCGGGACATGTTCATGAAGGTGACCTTGAAATATTCCTGAGGAAAACTCATCCTGATTTTGTAAGGAATTTCTTCCTTGAAGGTTATCCTGTGTTCTATGTTCATTACAGAAGACTCATAGGTGGAGAATTCAAAAAGGCAATGATGGAGATGGTTCCCGCACCGGAATTCACCCCTGAACATCAGATAGTATTTTTATTTGTCAAAAATGTAAACTAACGGAGGATACCATGGACAGACACATTGGCGCTCAGCTTTTTACCATAAGAGACTTCATGCAGACAGAGGATGACTTTATTACATCCATGCAGAAGATTAAAAAAATCGGCTTTGATACGGTACAGATTTCCGGCACTCCCCTCAAGGCGAAATTCATGAAAGAAGTGCTCGATGAGCTCGATTTAAAGTGCGTTGTCACCCACAGAGCTTTTCAGGACTTTAAAGAAAATCTTTCCGAGATTATGGAGTATAATTCCATCCTGGGCTGTGACAGCTGTTCCATAGGCATTGCCCCTGTTGATATGTTAAAGACAGATGACGGTGTTTCCGCTTTTATAGAGGAGGCAAACACCATTGCGGATAAACTTTACGATAACGGCTTTGTTTTCGGTTACCACAATCACAGTGCGGAATTTGTAAAACATAACAGCAGAACCATAATGGACAGATTTCTCACAGAGACTGACCCGGATAAATTCCGTTTTATTCTCGATACCTACTGGGTTCAGGTGGGCGGTAAAGACCCTGCAAAATTCATCCGTGAAATAGGCAAAAGAGCCATGTATGTTCATTTCAAGGACCTGAGAATTCACCCCGACGCCATGTTCGTGCCTGAGTTCTCAGAAGTTGGAGAGGGCAACCTCGACTGGGACGATATTATTGCCGCCTGTGATGAGGCAGGTGCAAAATGTGCCCTCATTGAGCAGGACACATGCAGAAGGGATCCCTTTGAATCCCTTAAAATAAGCAGAGATTTCCTTGTAAGCAAAGGATTTAAATAAAGGAGCAAAT
This sequence comes from Clostridia bacterium, assembly GCA_030526115.1. Lineage (GTDB taxonomy): Bacteria > Bacillota > Clostridia > Oscillospirales > Acutalibacteraceae > SIG603. The sequence continues at coordinate 113,966 of JAUNDK010000001.1, read as the reverse complement.
ATAAGGTATGGACAAAGTAAGACTTGGTATTATCGGCATAGGTAATATGGGCAGCGGCCACATTGAGTATATCAACGAAGGTGCCTGTCCCGAAATTGAGCTGACTGCCGTATGTGACATAAAAGAAAACCGCCGAGAGTGGTGCAAAGAAAATTGCAAAGAGGGCGTTGTCATTTTTGATGATGCCATAAAGCTCATGGAGTCAGGACTTGTGGATGCGGTTCTTGTTGCCGTACCCCACTACGACCACCCGAAATATGTTATAGAGGCACTTAATCACGGTCTTCATGTTATAAGCGAAAAGCCTGCCGGAGTTTACACCAAGCAGGTAAGAGAGATGAACGAAGCCGCCGCAAAGTCCGATAAAGTTTTCGCCATGATGTTCAACCAGAGAACCAACTGTGTTTACAGAAAAATGCATGAGCTGGTTCATTCAGGGGAACTCGGTGCAATCAAGCGTGTAAACTGGATAATCACAGACTGGTACCGCACTCAGGCTTACTACAATTCCGGCGGATGGAGAGCCACATGGGACGGCGAAGGCGGTGGCGTACTGCTCAACCAGTGCCCACATAACCTCGACCTCATTCAGTGGATATGTGGTATGCCGTCAAAGGTAAGAGCTTTCTGCCACACAGGCAAATGGCACGATATCGAGGTTGAAGACGATGTTACAGCCTACCTTGAATATCCCAACGGCGCAACAGGTGTTTTCGTCACAACAACAGGCGATGCCCCGGGAACAAACCGCTTCGAGGTCACTCTGGAAAAAGGCAAGCTGGTATGTGAGAACAACGAGTTAAAGCTCTATCGCCTCGATGTAAACGAGAGAGAATACTGCTTCACTGCGACCGAGGGCTTTGTCCCGCCGAGCGGTCACTGGGAGACAGTTGAAACCGACGGAGAAAACCCACAGCACAAGGGCATAGTAAACGCCTTTGCCGCAAAAATACTTCACGGCACTCCGCTTGTCGCCGAGGGTTACGAGGGCATTAACGGCCTCACCCTCTCAAATGCAATGCACCTTTCCTCATGGCTCGACAAAGAGGTGGAAATTCCGTTTGACGAGGATCTCTTCCTCGAAAAGCTCACAGAGCTTCGCAAGACATCAAAGAAAAAGAATGTAACCGAGGTAACATTTGACACCAAGGGAACTTATTAAGCATGATTAAAACAGCAATAGCAGGATGTGGCGGTATAGCGCAGGTGCATGCCGCCATCCTTAATGGAATTAATAACGTAGAACTCTGTTCTTTCTGTGATATTATCACCGAAAGAGCAGAAAGCATGGCAGAAAAATACGGAGGCAAAGTATATACCTCCATAGAAGATATGCTGAACTCTGAGAAGATTGATGTTCTGCATATATGCCTCCCCCACTACCTTCATGTTCCTGTGGCGGTGAGTGCCCTAAAAAAAGAAATTAAAGTTTTCATGGAGAAACCTCCGTGCATAAGCCCAGAACAGCTGAAAGAACTGTATGAAGTTCAGACAGACAAAACCCTCGCCCTGTGCTTTCAGAACAGGTATAACGCCTGCGTACAGTACGCAAAAAAGCTGATAGATTCCGGCGAATCAGGCAGAGTAAAGGGATGCCGTGGTTATGTAACATGGCACCGTGAAGCACCGTATTACACAGAGAGCGGATGGCGCGGAAAACTCGACACCGAGGGTGGCGGAGCTTTAATCAACCAGTCTGTTCACACCCTCGATTTAATGACTTACCTTACAGGCAAACCTGTCAGAGCAGAGGCAAGCATACAGAACCACCACCTCAAGGGCGTAATCGAGGTTGAAGACATGATGGAAGCATACATTGAGTATGAGGGTGGTGCTGTCGGCTCCTTCTATGCCACAACGGCATATCACACAGACGAAATCCCGATTATAGAGATTGACTGCGAGAACATGAAACTCAGGCTCGAAGACCCGGAGCTCACCATATATTACCCCGACGGTCGCAGAGAAAAACCGGAGCTTGAAGTAAACAAGGCCCTCGGCAAATCCTACTGGGGCGCAAGCCACGGAATATGCATAGAGAGCTTCTACAAAGCCCTCGAAGAAGGCAGAAGCTTCGACACCTGTCTTGATAAGGTTATGGACACCGCACGCCTCATGCTCACATGCTATGACTCGGCGAGAAACGGCGGTATGAAAAATTTACAGGAGATATAACAATGCTTGAGAATACAATAATAAGCGGCTTTGCGGATGAAATCTCAGACGATATCAAAGAGCAGGTCGCATTACTCAAAGAACTTGATGTAAAATACATAGAATTCAGAAGCGCCAACTCCAAGGGCGTTTCCGATTACAGCAACGAGGACGCAGAGAAAATGTCCGCCTACCTCAAAGAGAACGGCATAGGCATTTCCGCACTCGGTTCACCCATTGGCAAAATTAAAATCACCGATGATTTCGAGCCTCACTTCGAGAAATTCAAGCATACAGTGGAGCTGATAGAGATATTCGGCACAAAGTATATCAGAATGTTCTCTTTCTATATTCCGGAGGGTGAAGAACCGGAGAAATACAGAGACGAAGTTTTCCGCCGAATGAAAATGATGGTGGACTACGCCAAGGAAAAGAATGTGGTTCTCCTCCACGAGAACGAGAAAGGAATCTACGGCGATAACGCAAAACGCTGCCGTGAGCTTTTCGATGAATTATACTGCGATAACTTCAGGTGTACTTTCGACTTCGCAAACTTCATTCAGTGCGGTCAGGATACCCTTGAGGCCTACGATCTCTTAAAGGACTTCATAGCATACATTCACATTAAGGATGCCAGATTCTCCGACAGCGTGGTTGTTCCCGCAGGCGAAGGTGACGGCAATGTAAAGGCAATACTTTCAAAGCTCGACGAAAAGGGCTTCGACGGTTTCTTAAGCCTTGAACCACATCTTGCGGACTTTGCCACATTCAAGACCCTTGAGCATACAGATGCTTCACTAAAAGACAAGGGCGGTGTGTGGGCATACAGCACAGCCCATGCGGCACTCATGAAATTACTCAAATAAACACAGAAACGGCGTGACCTTGAATAATTCGGGTCACGCCGTATTTTTATAATACCATTACAAGAGTACCTGCGGTAATTAACGCACAGCCTATTAAACTCTTTGCAGTGAACTGCTCGTGCAGGAACACGAATGCAAGTATAAGTGTGATAACCACGCTCATTTTATCGATGGGAACAACCTTTGATGCCTCTCCCATCTGTAAAGCTCTGTAGTAACACAGCCATGATGCGCCTGTTGCAAGACCTGAAAGAATAAGGAAAATCCAGCTCTTTCGGCTTATTTCCGACAAACCTGACTGAGTGCCTGTTATAAACACCATGCCCCATGCCATTGCCACAACAACCACAGTTCTTATGGCTGTAGCAAGGTTGGAGTTAACACCGTCTATGCCTATCTTTGCAAGAATTGATGTAAGTGCCGCAAATACGGCGGAAAGTACTGCAAATACCGCCCACATAAGAAAAATCCTCCAAAATGTTAAATATCATATTTATATTTTAACACTCTGAATTTTGATTTTCAAGAATTAAAACTCCGGTTCTCTCATAACATTCAGGCCGTCTGTCATGTGGGATATACACTCGGCATCGTTATAGTAAGAGCTTATGAATCTTGCCTCCTGCTTTGTTCCGTCCTCTTTTATTATTTCTACTGTCAGCACAGAAGACGAGTTATATCCGTAGCTGAACTTCATATTTTCAAAGTAAAAGTCCTTGCAGTATATTTTACCTGTGTTAATCATATCAGCACTCACGTCTGCGGTATATCTCGATACTGTTATTTCATCCCTGCTGTTCACAGAAAGTTTTATCTCTCCGTCGGAAAAACGGAGTTTAACATCAGCAATATCCCCCACACCGTAAAAGCTGTCATAAAGTCCCATGCTCCAGTCATAAGGGAAAATTTCATCGGTGCATATTTCCATGTCACCGAAATCATCACTGTAGTTTTCCTCAGGTTCTTCAGCATTTTCTTCGGTGAGCTCGGAAGTTTTCCACAGCTTTTTAATATCGGTGGAATCTTTCGGGATATTCAGCTCACAGTTCTCGGGGAAACTCGGCGAGCCATATTCCACGCTGTAATAATCGGGGATAATCTTACCGAAATCGGCTTCAGCAAGATTATAACAGTCCGCAAATGCAAAATATCCTATGGAAGACACGCTGTCGGGAATGCTTACGGATGTAAGTCCCCGGCAGTTGCAGAAAGCCCTGTCACCTATATACACAAGCCCTTCAGGGAATATTACCCACTCAATGCCTGTGGATTCAAAGGCGCTCTCGCATATAGCCTTCATTCCGTTCGGAATTACCAATTCCCCTGTTAATCCTTCGCAGGCGGAAAATGCGGAATATCCTATGGCTTTAAGATTCTCGGGAAGTTTAAGCTCCCCTGTAAAACCTGTGTTTGCAAATGCCTCTCTGCTTATTACCTCAAGGCTCTGCGGAAGTTTCAGTTCCCCTTCAAAACCTGTGCAGTACCTGAAAGCGGAGGCATCTATATACTTTAATACTTCGGGAAGTTCCAGTTCTGTAAATCCTGAACAGTACTCAAATGCATTCATACCGATAAGCTCAATTTTCTCGGGAATTTTCAGTTTTCCGTTAAGGTACAGACAGTTGTAAAAGGCATAGTCGCTTATTTCCGTAAGATTTTCGGAGAGCTCAAGTTCACCGTTAAAGCCTGTACCGAAAAATGCATTTGCGCCTATTTTCTCCACTGTATTCGGTATAACAAGATTACCGCTGAGGCCCTCACAGTTATAGAATGCATTGTCAGGCAGTTCAGTTAAGCCATTTCCAATGACAAGATTTCCGTCAAAGCTTTTGCACTCAGCGAAGGCATAAACACCCATCTCTGTGACTGAATCCGGTATTACAAGGCTTCCTGTAAAACTCTCGCATCCGTTAAAAGCACTCATGCCTATGTATTCAAGTTTTTTTGGAAGGACAAGCTCACCTGTAAAGCCTGAGCATCCCTCGAAAGCATAGTCGCCTATGGTTTTTAAAGATGATGGAAGAGTAAGTTCGCCTGTAAAACCACAGTTACTAAATGCAAGAGCACCTATATCCGTAACACCCTCGGGAATAATCAGATTCCCTGTAAGGCCTGAACATCCGCTGAATGCGGAATCACCTATCTCTGTGAGTTTTTCGGGAAGCACAAGCTCTCCTTTTAGTTCCGACTGGCCGTAGAACGCCATATAACAAACGGAAGTGAGACCCTCGGGAAAGCTCACAGATTTTACCGTAACACCATCATATCCGCTCCACGGAGCAGATGTCATATCACCTTCTCCTGTAATGATAAGCTCACCGGTTCTTGCTTTATACTCATAAAAGAGCGCATCTCCACAGGATCCGGATTCATCTTTATCGGAGCCGAAATATGCCAGAACATTCACGCTTAGTGTGAATACCATCACAAAGGAGAGAATGAGAGATAAAATCTTGAGAAATTCTTTCTTCATGGATTTCACTTCCTTTTCAGTGTATTAAATTTTAACTTCGACTTAACTGACATCAGTTAAGATGCATATCAGTCAGTTGACAGGGCATACAGTACGCTGCTTGCAACACTGCCGGCAACATCATAGCCAGAGCCACCATTTTCAACACATACGGCAAAGGCATAAGGATAACCCGGATTTGACGCAAAGCCTACAATCCACGCATTCGGCTCTTTGCCTTCTCCTACTTCGGCTGTACCTGTTTTTGCACATACTTCCCAGCCCTCCGGGAACATATAGTCACCATAATAATAGGCAACGTCATCTCTCAGCAGACTTTTGAGGTTGTTTGCCATGGCTGAACTCATAAGTCTCTCGGAATTACCCGCAAAACCGAAGAGTTTATCATTTGATGTATAAGGCTCTTTGAACACACCGTCGTTTGCTATCGCACCCATGAGGCACATAAAATGCATAGGATTTGCGAGAACCGTGTACTGACCCACACCTGCCCATGCAACATCAACTTCTCTTGTGGATTTATCAAGATCAATCTCGCTGTCAACCGTTGTGAAATTCGAGAAACGGAAGCTTCTGTTAAAACCCAAATCCTCAGCGGTTTTCATAAGTTTTGAATAACCTAAATCCACTGCGAGTTTTGCGAAATAGACATTGCATGAATACATCATGGCTTCTCTCATATTTATTTCACCATGGTGACCAAGACAGGTTACTGTTCCGCCTTCAAAGTCAATGCTCTGCTCACAGTTATATGTTCGTGTTTCCCAGTCTGACAGATTTGTCATTGCACAGGCCGCTGTCACAATCTTGAATATGGAGCCGGGAGTGTAACTTGAGGAAATAGTGTTATCAACAAAAACTCCGTCATAATATTCGTTCTCGAGCAGATCGTCAGGAACCCAGCCCGGGTCATAAGACGGAGCCGAGACCTTACAGACTATCTCACCTGTTTTGTAGTTATATACGAGCACAGCGCCGTTTTTGCCACCAAGGGCGTAGTATGCGGCATTGCACACGTCTTCGTCTATGGTCAGTTTCATATCATTGTAACCGAGAGAGGCAAGAGGAGTTCTGTTAAGTCCTGTAAAGATATTGTATCCCATGAGTTTTGATCTCATGAGGGTCTGCACAGATGTTCCTATGTAACCGGAGGAATCACCGACGGTGTGCAGAAGTGCTCTTCTTGTAGTCTCATTATCGGAGTAAATTCTCTCTCCGTTTATTGTGGTGGCAAGCAGACTTCCGTCACGGTCATAGATATTACCCGCAACGGCTGTGGCATCCTCGGCATAGATATGACCGTTATAGGCATATGTAACCCAGGTGGATCCATCTTTGAGATATTTAAACAGGAAAAATGCCATACCGGCTATGAAACAGGCCAGCAGAATATACAGTGTAAGAGATCTTCTTCCAACCGTTCTCATCTTCTGCGCCTCCTTCCGCTGCTTATATCCCTTGAATCGGACCTGACATCTTCTATATCATTTTGAAGGAAATCGGGAATTTCATCCGAATACCTTCTTCCGGGGTCACGTCTTGTTCTTCCATAGTTTTCATCATCGGAATAACGCTTCTCGATAATGATGGTTCGCTCTTCCTCATTGGATTCTTTTCCGTAATCCTTAGGGTTATAGTAAGATTTATTGATTGTACGCTCCTGCTCGAAGTCGTCTATATAATCATTTCCGGACCATACATCTCTGCTGTTTCTCTTTGAGAAAACGCCCGGACGGTTCATTCTCTCTTCGCTTCTGCGAATTGCCTCGTCACGAAGCTCCTGAAGTTCTTCCTGCTTGAGCATCTTCTTTTCTTTATGATTGGCACGTTTTGCGGCATAGGTACGCTCATCACTTGCCTTGATTAATGCAAGCATTCCCCATACAGACATGAGAGATGATCCACCTGCGCTGATAAACGGCAGAGTAACACCTGTGAGGGGTAAAACATCGGTAGTACCGAAAATATTGAGGCACATCTGGAAAACAAGTATGCCTGCCGCCGCACTGGAGCATATTGAATAGAATGTTGAACGGCTTCTTGCCACGTCGGCTCTTGTGTACATAATCAGCAGTGCGAGGGCAAAAACCACAGTCAGCCCCATAAACAGGCCCTGCTCCTCTGAAAGCATTGCAAACACAAGGTCGCAGTCTGCCGCCGCAACAAAGTGCAGATAACCTCTGCCAAGCCCCATACCGAACAGACCACCACTGGCAATATAGGTTAAAGCTCTTGTCTGCTGATAGCCGTAGGAATCGTTGATATGATCCCATACATGCATCCAGCCTGCAAAACGGTCGGCAACATACGGTTTGAAGTTGATAATCATAAATACACCAAGCACCGCAACAGCAAGAATAAGAGCAATTGTTCTCACAGAGCCTGAGCGCATGAAAGCTATAACAAGGAACCCTGCGAAGAATATACATGCTGTACCAAAGTCTCTCATCAGGAAGAGACAGCCAAGGCATGCGCCACCGAAAATAATGAACTCGGTTATATTCTTCTTGGTCTGAAGTCTGTCAAGAGTACCTGCACCGACTATGATAAACACAATCTTGATGAGCTCGGAAGGCTGAAAACTCACAGGTCCCAGCATAATCCAGTTTTTTGAACCGTAAACTTCTGTGCCTATTACCAGGTTGACGGCAAAAAGAAGCAAAGCTCCACCGGCAAGAATATAGTGGTATTTATCCGCTCTGTCGGCATCACTTAAAAACATCAGCAGACCGGAGAAAATCACAAGACCGATTACAAAGGCGAGTATCTGAGTCATAACTCCGCCCTCACCCTCACCGGTCTGAAGCATTATCCCTATGCTTGTAAGGAGTATTCCCACGGTTTCCAATTCGAAATTCGTGCGCTTGAATATTCTTGTGGAGAAGAAATAGAACAACCATGAAATGAGCACTATTCCCACATAGGATGTAAGCGGTTCAAAGTTAATCTCACCTGTGCCAAGCATAAGCTGAAGACACATTGAGCTCTGAATGAGAGTGACAAGAAACAGAAGGGCACTCGGTGAAGCCGCCTGTTTCATAAATCCCGTAAACATTCTTCTACGAACCTTTGCCGGAATATCGCTGCGGTCAAATTCAAGCTCTGTTCTTCCCATGCGTATTACGTCGCCAAGGGCAACAAGCTCACGTCCCTCAACTTTTTCACCGTTGAGATAGGTGCCGGCTTTTGATCCGGAATCACAGATAAACCATCCCTCTTCTCTTCTCAAAAGAACCGCATGGTCTCTTGAAACACTGGGGTCGGGAATGGTTATATCGCAGGTTCTTGACCTGCCTATTGAATTTTCCCAGTAAAGTATCGGGAATTTCTGTCCCGTTGTGAGCTCATGAAGCATGATAACCGGATCATAGCGTCTGAGCCCTTTTTTAAAGCTTGTATAGCATCGCCATACCACAAACAGCACTATCATCGGAGTGATTATTCTAAGTCCGAGCATGAGATACTGCATATAGTGATGGGCAACAATTTTATCCAGGAGTTCTATCATAATTATTCCTTAATCTCTGCAATTTCTCCCTGCTTTTTGTAGATGGATTTTGCAGGAACAAAACCTCTTACCATTGAAAGCGGATATACTCTGGAACCTCTGCCGATAACAGTGCCCGGATTCATAACTGTGTTGCAGCCTATCTCTACATTGTCGCCGAGCATTGCGCCGAACTTTTTGAGGTGTGTTTCCACCTTTTCACCGCCACAGCTGATTGTGACAAGAGTTTTATCCTGCTTAACATTGGATGTGATGGAACCTGCACCCATGTGAGATTTATAACCAAGAACAGAATCTCCGACATAGTTGTAGTGAGGAACCTGAACATTATCGAAGATGATTACATTCTTGAGCTCTGTGGAGTTACCTACAACACAGTTCTCACCCACAAGGGCATTTCCGCGGATGAAAGCACCCGGACGAACCTCTGTGTTGTGACCGATAATGCAGGGACCTGCAATGTAGTTATTCGGGAAAATCTTTGCTGTTTTGGAAATCCAAACATTCTCGCCCACTTTGTCATATTCCTCAGAGGAAAGCTTTTCGCCTAAATTCATGATGAACTTTCCTATCTCCGGAAGAACCTCCCACGGATACTCATACTGTCTGAGCAGTTCAGCCGCCTGAGTATGGGTTAAATCGTACATTTCTGTTATTCTCATTGCTGTTTTCATTTGTATTCTCCTTTGTTATATCTATAATCTGACATTATTTGCTGATTATTCATTTTAATAGTAACACCGCACCGAAAAGTTTACAAGCAAAGCTTTTGCAATAAAAATTATATGGAAAAACATCAATAAATTCTGCTATAATATAACTACCTTATTTCGGAAGGAAATATCATGAAAAGACTTATAAACTATACAATCGTAATATCGGCAATGTTTTTTATCATTGTCTTTACTTTTAGCATATCTGACCCTGTAAATATTCCCGACCCCGGCAATAACTTTATTGATGTTGATACCAATGGTAATACCGAGAGGGCTTTCTCCGCAGTTTATTACGCCATGGATAATCTTGAACCGGGCATTGTAATTTACAACCCCGGAAACATAAAAGATTACTGCAAATATACATCTGATTTTTATACCGCATGTGATTACAGAATATTCTGGTGTGATGATTATAAATGGACAAGCTACACTGAAGAAGACAAAATTATGTTTAAATTCAGTTACTGTGTAAACAGCAAGGATGAACTGAAAGAAATGCAGAATGAAGCAGACAGTGAGAAAAACGCCATTCTTTCCAAGATTCCGGCAGGTGCTTCCACCTGGGAGAGTGCAAAAATAATACACGACGAACTTATAAGTCTGATAAAATTTGAAGGAACCTACACAGAAGATCACATATATAACCTTTACGGTGCACTCGTAAATAAATCTGCCGCATGTACCGGATATGCCTATGCTTTTTCAAACCTGATGAATGAACTGGGTTATAACACCTATGTGGTAAGAAGCCCTGAACATGCGTGGAATGTTGTTTCCACAGAGAACGGAGATCTGCACATAGACTGCACCTGGGATGACCCCGATACCTATGACAGTAACGGAAACCCACACATAAAATACACTTACTTTTTCCTTGGTAAAGATGAAATATGCGATGTGGAACAACACGGGATTACAGGCATAAACAATTCAGGTGATGCTTCTTCCCTTGCAAAGTCATGGAACTACCACAAAATGCAGGGCTTTTTCCTCGAGGAATATGATTATGACGCTGTGCTTAATATTTTCCGTGACCAGTATCTGAACGGCGATAAAGTACTTACAGTAAAATTTGCAAATCATGAAAATGTGGAAAACCTTGAAGAATGGACGGAAAACAGATTCAGAAAAATGAAGGAAGCTCTCGAAAGCATTGAATACTTCGGCAGTTTCACATGGCAGTCAGAACCCGAAACAGGAACTTTCAACATATTCTTAAAATAAATAAAAACCTCTTTGCTCTTTGGCAGAGAGGTTTCTTTATGCAAAAATGCCCCCTTCTGTTCTGAAGGAGGCATTTAAAGTTTATATTACTTTCTGTCAGCGATTTCGCCTGTAATCTTAGTGATGAACTCCTGGAGGGACATTGTCTCTGTCTCGCCTGTGTCACGGTTTCTTGCGCTGATGTTACCGGACTCAACTTCCTTTGCACCGAGAACGAGCATATATGGTGCACGGTCAACGGACTGAGCCTCACGGATCTTGTAGCCGATCTTCTCGTTTCTGTCATCGAGAACAGCTCTTACGCCTGCAACCATGAGTGCGTTGTAAACATCGTTTGCATAGTCGAGGAACTTCTCGGAAACAGGAAGAACCTTAACCTGAACAGGTGCAAGCCATACAGGGAACTTGCCCTTTGTCTCCTCAATCATGAATGCCATGAATCTGTCGAGGGAACCGAGGATAGCTCTGTGAAGGACAACAGGTGTCTTCTCGCTGCCATCGGAATCTCTGTACTTGAGGTCGAACTTTGCAGGTAAGCAGAAGTCGAGCTGGCATGTGGAAAGTGTGTACTCTGCACCTACAGCAGGCTTTACGTTAACGTCGAGCTTTGGACCATAGAATGCAGCCTCACCGATTTCCTCTGTGAACTCGATGCCGAGGTCTGTGAGAACCTCACGGAGTGCGTTCTCTGCCTTATCCCACATCTCGTCATCCTGATGGTACTTAACCTTGTCGGCAGGGTCACGGAGTGAGAGAACACAGCGGTAATCTGTGATGTTGAAATCCTTATATACGTCGAAGATGAGGTCGCATACAGCACTTACCTCAGCCTTGATCTGGTCAGGTGTTACGAAGAGGTGAGCGTCGTTCTGGCAGAAGTGACGGCCTCTCTCAATTCCCTTAAGAGTACCGGAGGACTCGAAACGAAAGTCGTGGGCAATCTCACCGATTCTGATTGGGAGATCTCTGTAGGAATGTGGCTTGTGAGCGTAAATCATCATGTGGTGTGGGCAGTTCATCGGACGAAGAACGAAGCTCTCACCCTCAACCTCCATTGCAGGGAACATATTCTCTTTGTAGTGATCCCAGTGGCCGGATGTCTTGTAGAGGTTAACTGTACCTACGCATGGTGTCATAACATGCTGGTAACCAAGGAGTCTCTCCTTATCCTTGATGTAGTTCTCGAGCTCCTGCCAGATTGTGTAACCCTTTGGAAGGAACATTGGAAGGCCACGGCCAACGAGGTCGTCTGTCATGAAGAGAGCCATTTCTTTGCCGATCTTTCTGTGGTCTCTTGCCTTGGCCTCTTCCATCTCTTTCTCGTAAGCCTCGAGATCTTCCTGAGAGAAGAATGCAACACCGTTGATTCTTGTGAGCATCTTGTTGTTTGCGTCGTTCTTCCAGAAAGCACCGCTCTGCTGTGTAATCTTGAATGCCTTAACGCCCTTTGTGTAGCAGAGGTGTGGACCTACGCACATATCGATGTATTCACCCTGCTGATAGAAGCTGAGAACAGCATCCTCCGGGAGATCGTCGATATGCTCAACCTTATACTTCTCTTTTCTCTCCTCCATGAGCTTGATAGCCTCAGGTCTGTCGAGAACAAATGGCTTGATAGGAAGATTCTCTTTTGTAATCTTCTTCATCTCTTTCTCGATTGCAACGAGATCCTCATCTGTGAGCTTTCTCTCGCCGAGGTCTACATCATAGTAGAAACCTCTCTCGGTTGCAGGTCCGAAGGCAAAATCTGCCTCAGGGAAAAGTCTTTTGATGGCCTGAGCCATTATATGAGCTGCTGTGTGACGAAGCACATGGAGAGCTTCCTCCTCAGGACACTCTGCTACATGACCGTCGTTGTAGATAACTTTCATGGTTACTTCCTCCTGTATATGAAATAGTGTTTTTAGATTTTAAAATAAAAAACACCCTCGGATTTCTCCAAGGGTGCGGAATTTCCACACGGTTCCACCTTGTGTTTAACTCGGTTTGTTTTAACGTGTTTCATCACGGCGATATTTGTGCCTTGGCTTTCTCACATCGCTGCTCGGGAGCGGTCTCCGCTGTTTCCAAACATCAGCCTTGCACCATGTAGCTGACTCTCTGGGGATTTTCCGCAGTTTCGGTCTCCGTCTTTGCATTTGTCTTATAAGTATAACATTATTTGAACTTTTGTCAACAAGTATGATTCAGAAATTTCAGAATTATACCTCTTAATCAGACAAGAGTTCCTCTTGCATCCACTTTCTGCTTCCACAGCTTCTCACCGTCTTTAATGTAGACTTCGTTCTGCATATTTACCGCTGTACATACATGTATCGGTAACAGTTCCACTATCTCTCCGACCTTCAAGCCTGTATGTCCGTTCTTTGCGGTTATTATTCCATGCTCCTCGTTCATGCGTCTTAACTGCAGATTATCGTTTATGCTTCCGTCCCCGTTGAGCGGTATCGCATATCCCGGGTAATATGCCGGTGCGGTATCGAGGAGTATATCCATCGGGAAGGTTTTTGTTCCGCCGTCTATTACAGCATATTCCTCGCATGGTGTGGATACAACCGTTGCGAAAATTCTTACGGCTATGTCCTCGAGCTTTCCGCAGTTCTCCTTTGTGAGCATATAATCCTTGAAAATATATGTGCCCTGTCTTACCTCTGTGACAAGACCGCTCTCCGCAACCTGTCTGCCTGTCGGAGTGGATCCTGCGCTTATATCCACAATATTGAGCCCTGCTTCACGCATGGCAACAGCGGTATTGTGCATAAGCTCGGCTTCTTCCTTTGCCGCCGCATCGTTATCTGTGGTAGGGGTTCCGTCTTTCATTGAAAGGCTCTTGAAAGTATAGATACCTGTGAGATTGAGATTGCTCATGGCATCTATTTTCTTTCCCAGCTCCACACTTTTTTCTATGGCAATACCTGTACGCTTTGCGCCTGTATCCACCTCGAGGCGTACTTCAAATATGATGTCTTTCTCCTGAGCAAATGAGTTAAGCATTTCTGCGCCCTCGAGGCTGTCCACGGCAAGGATAAGTCTTTTCACCTTTTTCTGAAGAACCGCGGCTTTCTCGAAACGGAATCTTCCTATGAGTGGATAGGCGATGAAAATATCGTCACAGCCGCCGTCTGCCATTATGAGTGCCTCGCTCACTTTACATGAAGTAATACCGCCTGCGCCTGCCTCCAGCTGGAGCTTTGCAAAATACGGCATTTTGTGGGTTTTGATATGCGGACGAAGGGCGGTGCCGTTTTTGCCCACAGCCTCCTGCTCTTCCTTTATATTCTTTACTGTCTGCTCCCTGTCTATTACCACACATGGAGTTTCCAGCATATTTTTCTGGTTTTCACTTAAAAACATAATCACACCTCTTATTAAAAAACAGCCTGAAGCATAATACTCAGGCTGTTGCTTTTATAATTTGCCTTGTTGGTACAACAGGCCATCAAATTTATATTCACTGAGGTTTGCAAGTTCATTCCAATTCAGAATTAATTGTCATTTAGACTAACTTTATCTGCCTTATTTCAGATTTGATAAGAAGTTCCGGCACAGATTGTTTTACTCCTGTGCCTGCCTTTTCTTTTGTTCAGAGCTTCGCTCTGTTTGTCCTTCCTGGTTTAGTCTGCATCTGGATTGCTTTGGGGCTTTGCCCCAAACCCCACTACCTTTTAAGAAAGGTGGACGAAAACTTCAGTCTTTTGTCATCACCAGCTCATAGCTTTTTGCTCTGCCGATTTTTCCCGATTCTTTCACTATTCCGAACTTCTCCAGCACATGAATCATGGCGTAGGTATCCCTCGATTTCATCTTCGCCGTTTTACTCAGCATAGCCGCCGTGAACTCCCCTTCAGGGAAAGTCGGTAACAGCTCAAGGTAGTCCTCCTCGCAGTTCATGTATATCTCCTCGATGATTTCATCGGGTATGCGGTCGAACTTACTTGCCCTGATTTTCTTCTTTTCGCCGTAGCCGTCAAGCAGTTTATAATCCGTGACATCAATATGCATTATGCACACATGAAGTCTCGGGTTATCCAGCAGATCGAGTATTCCGTAAAGCTCAGGAAAGGCATCGCACAGCCTTCCCTTTTTTGTGACTCTGCCGCCGGGAGTGAGCTCTCCGCTTTCGGGGTCGAGCCATATAAGCTTACGGCTTCTAATTATCGGTATGACCACCGTTACATCTGTAACGGCAAGAAAATACATGAGTTTTTCTTTGAGGCGATAGGCTGCCCTCGTCTGAATTTCTATTATTCCGTCCTCTCCGACTATATCGGCATAAAAACTTCCGAGTTTTATCTCGTGTCTTTCATGATTCGGCTCAAAATAGAATTTCAGTATGGCATGAAGACTTTTCTCGCTCAGGGTTCCTATAAGTTCCCTCGGGCGGTCTTTGCCTATGACTTTCTCTCTTGCCTCGTTAAGTTTATCGCTGTAAATTCAGATCACCTTTACTTCTCGATATACTCTCTTACTCTCCAGCTTGCACCGAGAGAATCGCAGATTTTCTTGCAGTTTGCAATTACCTGTGGGTCCATGCTGTCAACAACAGTCATAACAACATCATCAAAGTAACCGCTGTCAACGGCTCTCTTTGTGAAATTAAGAATTTCATCGTAAGCCTGTGGGCCGAAGCTTGGGTGGCATATTGCATCATAACCCTCTGCAGTATCGGAGTTGAGAGAAATGGAGAGAACATTGATAAGACCCTTCATTCTCTCGATACTGTCATTTCTGCCTGCGATGAGGTCTGCCATGCCGTTTGTATTGATTCTTACGGAGTAGTTGCCCTTCTCCTTGATTTTTCCTGCGAGCCAGAGGAGGTCGTCAAGACGGCATGTAGGCTCACCGTAACCGCAGAAAACAACCTGCTTGTAATCATCGAGGTTGCGCTTGTTGATGTCCTCGAGCATTACTTCCTTTGTAGGCTCAGGACCATGGTACCAGAGGTCATCCGCATAGATGGAGCCGTCTGAGTTGTTTCTCAGGCAGAACTCGCATCTGTTTGGGCATGCGTTTGTCATGTTGATATATAAACTTCCGTAGTATTCATAAGTAATTGTATCCATTTTTTATTCTCCTTTACTTTGATGTATCGAAAATATATATGTCCACGCCATTCTCTGTGCCGTGGCCCTCTGCTCTGTACTTTGACATTGTGAGGAACGAAAGAGCCTCGCTGTCCGTCATGAAAATCGGGCAGGCATGGAATGGTGAAGGACTTGAATTCGGCTCGAAATAGCCGTTGTTCTCAACAAAAAGGTGGCAGGCATTTCCGTTCATATCTACGCCCTCGAACATATACTTTGCGCACATGTGTCTTATGCCTGCTGCGTTTGTCACCTGAACATCTGCGGCACCGGGCAGAACCTTACCGCTGAAAATGTCTGACTTTACAGAACCGCCGAAGGGAATTATTGTAACCTGTCCGGACGCAGACTCAAAGTGAGAAATCTCCTCGGGCTTTATTGTGATATTAAAAATCATAATCGGCTCACTCATGAGTATGACCTCCCTCAAGTGATTCTTCACTGAAATGAATTTTATAGAAATTCTCGGTCTGAATGCAGTTCTTCTTGTTGTATCCCCATGAGAAAACTGTTCTCACAATGTAGGTTCCCTCATTTTCGGGAAAGAGGAACTTCTTGCTGTCCTTATAGACCTCGTTGAATTCTTCATCATACATGGTGAAAGCAAAATCGTTAAGGGTATCTTTTCCGTCTGTAAAATTAACGGTTATATCCTCTCCGTCATACTCCACAAGAGGAAGCTCATCGGCAATCTCCTCCATGTTAAGGGTACGGAAATTCGTTTCATTGCTTTTCTCAGTGACCTTAATTACATTTGCAACAGCTGTAACAGTAGCATCTGATGAGCTTACAAACATCTCACCCTGCTTGGGTGGTGGGTTCAGACTTCTGAACATAACAAACAGAACAGAAGCTATCATGAAAATCAGAACTCCGATTATTCCCCAGAAAAAAGCCTTCTGCTTTGCGTTTAAAACTTCTCTCATCTTATTCCTTTCCGAAATCGCCCTGAAGCATTTCTTCTATTTTTCTGCCGCCTGTACATTCTTCGGCTATCTTAATAAGCCTTTGGAATCGATGGTTTACACCGGAGCGGCTTATTCCTACCTTCTCGCTCATCTGCTTTAAGGTCATCTCGGGATCCGAAAGTCTTAATTCACATACGGCTCGAAGCTCGTCTGTGAGTTCTTCAAGGCCTATGGTGTCATTGATTATGGCAATGGCAAGAGTCTGCTTTGCGGATGCGGAGTAGGTTTTATCCATATTTGCCGTCTCGAAATTTGCCTTACGGTTTATGTCATTCTTTGCTTCTCGGAACATTTTAATCTGCATGAGCTCCATTGAAGCCGATGTGGCACCAATCAGAGTGAGAAAATCTTCTATTCCGTCGCTGTCCTTGATATAGACGATAAAGCTGCCGCCTTTCTCAAGAACTGCAGGTTCTATTCCCATATCAAGATCTGAAATAAACATGCACAGATCCTCAGCGAGGTCCATATCGGCAACGCTCATCTCAAGGTGATAGTCCTTGTTGGGGTCTGTCATGACTCCGCAGATTAAAAATGCACCTCTTAAGAAAGCGGATATTTCTTTGCTGCCTTTTAGATTCTCTCTGTTTATTCTCAGCTCCTCTTCGTCAGGCTCATGCCCGAAGGCTTTGAACAGTGTTCTTCTCTGCCACTCACCGTCTATACTGAAAATATAGGAACTGGAATCGTTTTTTCCGTGGTGAAGTTTTGTTTCCAGTTCGGGAATTATTCCGGCAACCGATGCGGAATAATCGGCAAGCATCCTTGCCACGTTGCCGTTCTCAATTTTTACTTTTCTGTCCGCAAGCGTAAAACATCTTGAAAACAGAAGCATTCCGTATGCCTCGGCAAAATCTACGCTTTCCTTTTTGTTTACAATTCGGCAAAGCTCATTCTTTGCATCTTGTGAAAATGACAGGGTACTCACCTCCTTGTATAATTAAAACGCTGATTTACTCGGCTTTCAATCAGCGTTTGTTTTCTTTCTTATCGATTATTATTTGAAGAAAAGCGGAAGCTTCTCGAGATAAGCAATATCATCTCTGTCAGCGGCATCGCCCTCTGCAAGAACAGCTACCTTACCCACATAGTCTGCACCGCACTTCTCGAGGAGAATCTCCAGAGCCTTTAAGGACTCACCTGTGGAGATAACATCATCAACGATGAGAACTCTCTTGCCCTTGAGTAATTCTGCATCCTCTTCGGAAAGAATAAGAGTCTGAACCTTAAAAGTTGTGATGGATCTTACTTCTACCGAAACAGGGTTTGTCATATAGGCTTTCATTCCCTTGCGGGCAACAACATACCTGCCGCAGCCCTGTCTTGCCATCTCGTAGGCAAGTGGAATTCCCTTTGTTTCAGCTGTTAAAATAATATCGTGCTCAGGGCTGATTTTAAGAAGTTCTCTTGCACATGCCTCTGTAAGCTCTACATCACCGAGCATAACAAAACCTGCAATGGAAAGATTATCGGAAATCGGGCATATCGGAAGGTCTCTCTCACAGCCCGCAATGGTCATATGATAAAATTCTTTTGGCATAATATCCTACCTCATATTCTGTTAGATTACGGTATAACCGTACCATATTATTATATCAAACTTATTCATTTCATTCAAGAAAATTCAGAACAAGTAAACTGCAAATTTTGTATAAGAAAAGGCAAAGCCGTCCGCAGAAAACTTTGCCTTTTGAATTTATACTGTAAATTATTGATTGCTTAATCAGATTGCATCGAGTGCCTGAGCGATGTCAGCGATGAGGTCTGCCTTATCCTCGATACCGATGGAGATTCTGATGAGCTCTGCAGGTACGCCTGCCTCTTTGAGCTGTTCATCTGTCATCTGACGGTGTGTGGATGTTGCAGGGTTGAGACAGCATGTTCTTGCATCGGCAACATGAGTCTCGATTGCACCGAGCTTTAACTCTCTCATGAAGATGGAAGCAGCTTCTCTGCCACCCTTGAGACCGAAGGAAACAACGCCGCAACCGCCGTTTGGCATGTACTTCTGAGCTCTCTCATAGTACTTGTCTGTTGGGAGACCGCTGTAATTTACATAAGCTACCTTCTCGTGGCTGTTGAGGAACTCTGCAACTGCCTGTGCGTTCTCAACATGGCGAGGCATTCTTACATGAAGGCTCTCAAGACCGAGGTTGAGGATGAATGCATTCTGTGGAGACTGGATTGAACCGAAGTCTCTCATGAGCTGAACTGTTGCCTTTGTGATGTATGCGGCCTTGCCGAATCTCTCCGCATATGTAACACCGTGGTAGGAATCATCCGGTGTGCAGAGGCCCGGATACTTGTCCGCATGAGCCATCCAGTCAAAGTTACCGCTGTCAACGATGGCACCGCCTACTGCCGCACCGTGACCGTCCATGTACTTTGTTGTGGAATGAGTTACGATGTCTGCGCCCCACTCGATAGGACGGCAGTTGATTGGTGTTGGGAATGTGTTGTCAACGATGAGCGGAACACCGTGAGCGTGAGCAACCTTTGCAAACTTCTCGATATCGAGAACTGTTAAAGCAGGGTTTGCAATAGTCTCACCGAACATGGCCTTTGTGTTTGGCTGGAATGCTGCGTTGAGCTCTTCCTCGGAGGAATCAGGGGAAACGAATGTTGCTGTTATGCCCATCTTTGCCATTGTTACAGCGATAAGGTTGAATGTACCGCCATAGATTGTGGAAGAAGCAACGATGTGATCACCGCATCCGCAGATATTGAAAAGTGCAAAGAAGTTTGCTGCCTGACCGGAAGATGTGAGCATTGCCGCAGCACCGCCCTCAAGCTCGCAGATCTTGTTTGCTACCAGATCGTTTGTAGGGTTCTGGAGTCTTGTGTAGAAGTAACCGGAAGCCTCGAGATCGAAGAGCTTGCCCATTTCTTCACTTGTTGCATATTTGAAAGTTGTTGACTGATAAATCGGAATCTGTCTTGGTTCGCCGTTACCGGGGGTGTAACCGCCCTGAACGCATTTTGTACCTATATTGCTCATAGTGGCATATCCTCACTTGATTAGATTTGCAGTTTTTCACTGCCGAACATATAAAGTTATTTTAGCATTTTTTTATTGCTTTGTCACGCACTTTTGATATTACTTATCAAGTCCGCTCCATATCGGTTTACCTGTGTAAACCTTCAGTTCCTCTTCTCCCCTGAGAACCCTGAGTGCGCCTTCGGCCATTGCCTCATGCTCAAATTCTCCGGGGTAGAAGTGTACGGGGGCTATCCACTTCACTCTCTTTTCGATAAGCTCGCAGAGATCGTCAAATCTCAGGAGACCACCGCCGAGTACTATTGCATCAATCTCACCCTCAAGTACGGTTGCCATTATGCCAATCTGCTTGCAGATATTATAAGCCATAGCTTCCCACACGAGCTTTGCATATTCATCTCCGCTTTTAACCATGTCATGAACGGTATCTGCGTTGCTTGTTCCGAAGTGACTTACAAAGCCGCCGCTCTGGGTGACATGTTTTCTTGCATCTTTGAGGTCAATGCCATTGTTTCTGAGGTAATCCGTAAAATCAAGGGAATCGAGATTACCTGCCCTTGTGGGAGTAAAACTGCCCTCTCCACCAGCTCCGTCTGTGCCGTCTATCATCTTACCCTTTCTGTGGGCGGCAAAACTCATGCCACCGTCAATATGGCATACTATGAGATTGCTGTCCTCATATTTAAGCCCATTCTCCTTACAGAAAACCCTTGCGGTTGCCTTCTGATTCAGCACATGGAGGTGGGACATTCGATATAGTCCCTTTAAACCTGTTATTCTCGCAATCTCCTCAAACTCGTCGCTCATGGGACAATCTACGATAAAAGCTCTGCCACCGAACTCCGCCTGCACCTCTCTTGCAAGCTGTGGGCCTAAGCTTGAGGGATGAACCACTCCGCTCTTTGCCTCGATGGTATCGTTAAGTAACAGGTCTGTTATTTCATAAACTCCGCTAAGGCAGGCGTAGCTTGCACCGCCTCTGCCGACTACAGCATCAATTCCGTGAAGGTCAAGATTATTCTCCTTAAGAAATTCCATTATTACCTTTTTTCTGTAAGGCAACTGGGCGTTGATGGTGGGGAACTTTGCAAGCTCACTGGAATCGTGGAAAACATTGGTCTCAAAGAGCTTTTTATCATCCTCGAAATATGCGAGCTTGGTGGATGTTGATCCCGGATTTATAACAAAAATTCTGTAACTCATGGTTATATATAACTCTCCTTTAATCTTTAACATATTAAAGTGATAACAAAATCATTATAGCACTTATAATGCAAAAGCGAACATTAATTTTCTGTAAATTAAATTTGTATTGACAGCAAATACCGGGGAGTTTAACATATTATTATGACTACTTTAAGGAGTTTGAATTATGAGTAAAATGAAATACGGAATTATCGGCTGTGGTGTAATCGCAAAGAGATTTTCCACAGCCCTTGCAAAATCAGCTACATCTGAATTATATGCCTGTGCGGCAAGAGATAAAGACAGAGCAGAAGCCTTCGCAAAGGGGAACGGCGCAAAGGTCGCTTACGGCTCGTATGAGGAGCTTATCGCAGACCCTGAAGTTGATGCGATATACATAGCTACCATTCACAACAAGCATGCGAAAATTGCTGAGATGTGCATTAACGGAGGTAAGCCTGTAATCTGTGAAAAGCCTTTCTTTGTAAGCGGTGAAGAGGCAGACAGGGTTATCACCCTCGCAAAGGAAAAGAATGTGCTTATCATGGAAGCATTCTGGACAAGAATGCAGCCGAGCTACCTCAAAATAAAAGAGTGGATTAAGGATGGTAAAATCGGTGACATTACCATGATTTACGCCGCTTTCGCATTCTGCGTGCCATATAACGAACAGACAAAGAACTCAAGACTTTTCCTGCCTGAAACTGCAGGCGGTGCTTTGCTCGATGTTGGTGTTTACCCTTACGAGTACATAACAGGAATTATGGAAGGTGAGCCTGAGGAATTCCTCTACTGTGTAGACAGATTCAGAACAGGTGTTGACGGCAGTGTTGCCATGATTATGAAATACCCGGGATGTATCGCAACAGGACTTACTTCCATAACAGCTACCCTTGACACAAATGCGGAGATATGCGGAAACAACGGAAGAATCAAGCACTACTATTTCCCAGGCGGAAAGAAGGCAGAACTTTTCAACCAGCAGGGAGAAATTGTTGAAACTTTCACAGACGATGAAGATGAGGGCTTTGTATATGAAGTTGAACACTTCACAGAGCTTATCAGATCAGGCAAAAAGGACAGCGATATGATTCCGCTCAAAGATGTAAGGGCATTTGCATATCAGGTGGATAAAATTCTCGGTTAATATGAAAAACTTTCCACATGGTAAAAAGTGAAAGTTGAAAACTTAAGATAACAGCACAAAAGGCAAGCCGATTAAGTTCGACTTGCCTTCTTTTATTTTGCCAGTTCTATAAATGCCTGCTTATATTGGTTTAGAATTTTCTTTGCAACAAGATCTATTTTTTCATCATCGCTTAATGAATTACTAACAGTGTCGCAGTTTCTGATTGTAAAAACACTTGAATTATTTTCGTTTACAGAAACTGATTAAGGCTTAACAATTTTATCCATAATCAATATTTTTTCTTTCCTCTGCCGGAAGCTGTGTTCTTTCCGCCTCTTGAGGAATTTCTGCCTCTGTGCTCCATCTCGAAATCACGGACGGATTTTCTGCCAAGGTTTGTTCCTGTACGATTCTTTGACACTGTTTTGCTGGTTTTTGACTTAGGTCCGCCATGAATGGAATTCTGCTTTCCTTTCTGATTGGAAGCTGATTTTATGTTCTTTGAACCCTTATCGTTTTTGGAATTATTGTTTGCAATAAGCTCTCGGTCTTTTCCCCGTGGCTCTATTAGGCACTTCTTGTGGTCAAAACCTATTAGGTCGAGTCTTCCCTCTTTTACAAGGGCATCTCTGACAAGCTGGTAATTCTTAGGGTCACGGTACTGGATGAGTGCCCTCTGCATTGCCTTCTCCTTGGGGTCACGGCTGACGAATACAGGCTCCATTGTGCGTGGGTCAACGCCTGTATAATACATGACTGTGGAGATTGTCGACGGTGTCGGGTAGAAATCCTGCACCTGCTCGGGCATATAACCCATGTCTCTTACACTCTCCGCAAGGGCAATGGCATCTCTCAAATTTGAACCCGGGTGAGATGAAATGAGATAAGGTACAAGATACTGTTTCTTGCCCATACGGGAATTGACTTCATCGAACCTGCGACAGAATTTCTTATATACGGAATTTCTAGGTTTTCCCATTAAGTCGAGAACATGATCTGTAACATGCTCGGGGGCTACTCGAAGCTGACCGCTGACATGGTACTTGCAAAGCTCCTCAAGGAATAAATCTGAGCTGTCTTTGAGGAGATAGTCAAATCTTATACCCGAGCGGATAAAGACTTTCTTAACACCGGGGATAGCTCTCAGTTTTCTTAGAAGCTCCACGTAGTCGGAATGGTCTGCCCTGAGGTTCTTACATGGCTCAGGATAGAGACACTGCTTATTGACACAGGCTCCATGGGTAAGCTGTTTCTCGCAGGCAGGGAAGCGGAAGTTTGCTGTGGGACCGCCGACATCGTGGATATAACCCTTAAAGTCCTTGTCCTTTGTCATCTGCTCCGCCTCTTTGATAAGGGAGTCGTGGCTTCTGACCTGGACTATTCTGCCCTGATGGAAAGTAAGCGCACAGAAACTGCAGGCACCGAAACAGCCACGGTTACTTGTTAAGGAGAACTTAATCTCCTGAATTGCGGGAACTCCCCCTGCCTTCTCGTAACTTGGGTGGTAGGTGTTCATGTATGGAAGTTCATATACATCATCAAACTCCTGAGTTGTAAGCGGTCTCTGTGGTGGGTTCTGAACCACATAACGGGCCTCGCCGTATTTTTCAATGAGTGGCTTACCACTGGCAAAACCTGCGTTCTGGTACTGAATGTAGAAGCTTCTTGCGTAGTTGAGCTTATCCTCTGTGAGTGCATCAAAATCAGGAAGTCTTATTCCCCCTGTTACCTCTGATGCATCTCTTGTCTTATAGACCGTACCATTTACAAAGGTAATGTCACTTACCGGAATTCCGCTGTCGAGGGCATCGGCTATTTCCACAACGGAGAGTTCACCCATGCCATACATAAGCAGGTCGGCACCGCTGTCAAGAAGGATTGAACGCTTCATCTTGTTTGACCAGTAATCGTAATGGCCTAGACGACGAAGGCTTGCCTCTATGCCTCCGATTAATACAGGGCTCTTCTTATATTTTCTCTTGATTAAATTACAGTAAACTATTGTGGCATAATCAGGGCGTTTGCCTGCCTTATTGCCCGGGGTGTAGGCATCTGTGGAACGGCGTTTCTTGTTTACGGTGTAATGGTTTACCATGGAATCCATGTTACCTGCGCTGACTAAAAATCCGAGCCTCGGCTCACCGAATTCACATATACTGTTCTCGTCATGCCAGTCAGGCTGAGAGATTATCGCCACCTTGTATCCGTGAGACTCCAGCACACGGCTGATTATAGCAGGGCCAAAGGAAGAATGATCGATGTAAGCATCACCGATAACATATACAAAGTCCGGTCTTTCCCAGCCTCTTTCTTTCATTTCATCATAACTTATCGGTAAAAACTGCTTCATTTTGTAATCTCCAATTTCTTTTCGTTGTCAGATTATTATACCACATTATATGTTCTGTGTAAAAGAAAAAGAACCCCATTCTTTCGAACAGGGTTCCTGTGAATTTAAATTAAGCGTTAGCCTTCTTCTCAGCCTGCTTGAGCTGCCACATACCAAAGAGTGGAGCTGCAATAACGAGGGATGAATAGCAACCTGCTACAACACCGACCATCATTGGGAGTGCAAAGCTTGTTACTGTTGTAAGGCCATAGACAAGAGCTACGATATATACAACAAGCAGAACAGCGAATGTTGTTGCGGATGTGATAATGGAACGTGTCATTGTCTGGTTGAGAGACATGTTGATGATAGCCTCAAGACCATCCTTCTTGTGAAGTCTCTCGTTCTCACGGATACGGTCAAAGATAACAATTGTATCGTTGAGGGAGTAACCGATGATTGTAAGGATAACTGCGATGAAAATATCATTGATATTCATTCTGCAGATGATAAACACGAAGTAAACGATAAGAACATCGTGAACAAGAGCTACGATAGCTGTAACACCGGCTGCGAGACCGCCTATCTTCTTAAATCTCAGTGTGATGTAAATGAGAAGGAAGATAACTGTGATAATGAAGCATACGATACACTTCTGGAAGAACTTTGCACCCATGGATGCATCAACGGAGCTGGACTCAACTACCTTGAAAGTTCTGTCAGCAAACTTTGCGGAGAGAACCTCTGCAATAGCTTCCTGATTCTCGAGAGTGATGGACTCATTACCTGCGAAAGTAACTGTTACCTGATCTTCACCTGTACCGATGATTGTGTTTGTTGCTACGGAGCACTCTCTGCCGAGAGTTTCCTCTACAATAGCTTCAACCTCTTCCTGCTGAACCTCACCGTCAACGCTGTACTTGATGAAAGCACCGCCAGCAAACTGAACATCAAGCTTTGTACCAAAGAAGATGTTGCAGATTAAACCGACTGCAATGAGTACGAGGGAGATTGTAAAGAATGTCTTTTTCTTTCCGAAGAAATCAATATTAAAGTTTTTCATTACTTATCAGCACCTCCGTATAAAGATTTTTTACGCAGGCCCTTGAAGCTTGAAAGGGACTTGATCATAAGTCTGGAAGCACCGATACCCATGATGAAGTTACCGATAACACCGACTAAGAGAGTGTAACCGAAGGAGTAGATTGCGCCTGTTGTGGACTCACCGAAAATCTTGGAGAGAATGTTGGATGGTCCGAATACACCGATGAGCATTACGGCAACGATAATAATTGTTACGTTACCGTCAAAGATAGCCCAGAAGGAGTTTGCGCAGCCCTTCTGAATTGCACCGTCGAGAGTTTTGCCTGTTGCGAGTTCCTCTTTGATACGGGAAGCTGTGATAACATTACAGTCAACACCGATACCAATGGAGAGTATCATACCTGCAATACCCGGGAGGGTCATTGTGAAGGAGTTTACGAAACTGAAGTAACCTGATACGGCTGCAAAAGAAAGAGCCATCTGGCCTGCAAGGCAGAGAACTGCAACGAAGCCGGGAAGTCTGAACCAGATAATCATGAATACTGCGATAATGCAGAATGCGATGATACCTGCGAGAACCATGGCATCGAGAGATGCAAGGCCGAGTGTCGGGTTAATTGTGGAGAAGTTGGATGTTGTGAGAGCAAACGGAAGAGCACCACCCTGAATCTTTGCTGCAAGGTCTGCTGCCTCTTTTGCTGTGAAGCTGCCTGTGATGATGGCATTACCGTCTGTAATTGCAGAGTTTACATTTGGGAAGGAAATCATAACATCATCCATCCAGATGGAAATAATCTGTCCGATATATTTCTCTGTTGCATCTGCAAACTTCTTTGTGCCTTCATCAGAGAACTCAAGTGCTACAACATAGGAGAGTTCTTCACCCTCACCCTGCTGATAAAGCTGGGCTGTTGCGCTCTTGACATCTGTACCTTCGATGAGAACAGTTTCAGCTGTTTCTCCCTTTGGTGTCTTATAGACAGCTTCGCCGTCTGCACCGTAGGTTGTTGTCTCATACTCCATGCCGGGACGGAATGTGAGGAGAGCTGTTTCGCTGATCTCATTGATAGCCTTTTCAGGATCGAAATCCTCTTCATCGGAAGCCCATGGGAATCTTACGATGATTCTGTTGTTACCGGAGTCTGTGTAAATCTCGTAGTCTGTAATGTTCTGAGCAACCATTCTGTACTCAATGATGCTCTTTGCAGATTCGAGCTCGTTTTCTGTTGCTTCTCTGCCGTCTGCAGGGCTGAATGTAGCTTCTACACCACCGCGGATATCAATACCCCAGCGAATATCGGATGCGCCCTTGATGTAAGTGGTCTTGTTATCACCGTTCTGGCCATAAACACCGAAAATCGCTGTGAAGGTTAAAGCAAGAATAAGAACAGCAACGATAAAAAACACAGGTTTTTTTACTCGTTTCATGTCTACTATTCCTCCAAAAGAAAATATTAAAATCTAATTAAACAGGGTGACTTTCGCCACCCTGTAATAATTCAAACCAAATCTGGATTATTCCTCTTCTGCAACAGGAGCTTCTTCAGCTTCCTCAGCGTTCTCAAGGAGAGCTCTGATGGAGAGGGATACTCTCTGATCCTCAAAGTCAATGTCTGTAATCTTAACTGTTACAACCTGACCCTTTGTAAGAACATCCTCTGGCTTCTCGATTCTTCTGTCTGCAATCTGAGAGATGTGGATGAGACCGTCAATGCCAGGGATAACTCTTGCGAAAGCACCGAATGTTGTGAGGCTTACGATTGTTGCATCGCAAACTGTTCCAACAGGGTAGTCTCTCTCGAGGATAGCCCATGGGTTATCTTCATCCTTCTTGTAACCGAGAGAAATCTTGCCGTTCTCTCTGTCGAGGCTCTTAATGTAAACTGTAACCTCATCGCCTACAGATACAACCTCGCTTGGGTGCTTGATTCTGTTCCAGGAAAGCTCGGAAATGTGAATCATGCCGTCTACGCCGCCGAGATCAACGAATGCGCCGAAGTTTGTGATGGACTTAACCTTGCCTGTGAATACCTGGTTCTCTTCAACTGTCTCCCAGAACTTCTCAGCAAGAGCCTTCTTCTGCTCACGAAGAACAGCACGGATGGAACCGATAGCTCTTCTTCTGTTTGCCTGAACCTCTGTGATTCTGAAGGAAACCTCCTGGCCCTTGAGATCCTCGAGGCTGTCAGCACGGTTCTCTGTTGCGAGAGATGCAGGGATAAATACTCTTACACCCTCAACTACAACGATAACGCCGCCCTTAACAACTTCTGTTACCTTTGCTGTGAGAACTGTCTTCTCTTCCTCTGCCTTAGCGAGAACATCCCAGCCCTTTCTTGCGTCGATTCTCTTCTTGGAGCAAGCGATAACGCCGTCAGCGTCGTTTGTCTTCATGATGAGAACATCGAACTCGTCGCCTGCTGCAACTGCAGTTGTAAGGTCGAGGTTAGGATCTGATGAGAACTCATCAGCTGAGATATAACCGGTCTGCTTTCTGCCGATGTCAACTGTGACTTCTGTCTTGTTGACTTCAATAACAACAGCGTGTACTACTCCGTTTGTATTATAGCTCATGTCCTCCTGTTCCAGAAGTTCAGCGAAGCTCAGTTCCTTTTCAAAATTTTCTGCCATGGTATCAAATACCTCCTTTATTATGCTTGCCGGTGTTGAAGCGCCGGCAGTAATACCTAAATTAACCCCTTCCCAGACTTCAGGAATGTCTTTCAGTTCTTCAGCGGTTTCTATAAGATAAGTTCTCGCGTGTTCGGAACAAACATCCTTCAGCTTACGGGTATTGGAGCTTTCTCTGCCACCTACGACTATCATTACATCGTTTTCTTTGGCAAGAGAAGATGCTTCTGCCTGTCTTTTAGCAGTCGCATTACATATTGTATCAAAAATCAATGCTTTTGTATAGTGATTTTTCAGTATTTTTTCGCATTTTTCCCATTTTTTGACATTAAATGTGGTCTGTGCGCATAAAAGAATTTCTTTTTCGGAAAAATCCGGATGAGAATTCAGCAGTTTCTCCAGTTCTTCGGCATCATAGATAACATAGCATTCACCCACCGCACAGCCTGTTATGCCCTGCACCTCGGGGTGATGTTCGTCACCTGCAACTATAACCACCTTGTCACCGGCCTCACGAACAAGCTTGTGAATATTCTTTACAAAAGGACAGGTGGCGTCTACATATTCTCTGCCGTGTTCCTTTATATTATTAATGACTTTATCGGAAACACCGTGGCTTCTGATTACTATACAGCTGTCTTCGTCTGCCTCTTCGGGAGAATTAATAATTACAACACCCTTGCTTGCAAGGTCCTCAACAACCTGAGGATTGTGAATAATAGGTCCCAGTGTGCAGACCTTTCTGCCCTCTTCCACAAGACTGTAAACTGTTTTGACAGCTCTGTCCACTCCGAAACAGAAGCCGGCTGTTTTTGCTAATTTTATGCTCATTTATCCATATCCTTAACGGCTTCTTCACGAAGCACTGCAATTTCTGCCATAATATTCTTTGCACCACGGCGGTAACTCATTCCGCTTTCATCGGTAATTCCGAGCTGTTCAGGGGTAACCGGTTTTCCGAAATTGATTCTCATTCTGCCGCCTTTTTTCGGAATTTCACCATTTTCGCCTATAATTGCACATGGAACAACCGGTGCTCCTGTTTTTTCCGCCAGAAGGGAAACTCCTGTTTTCGGTTTACCGAGATGACCGTCTTTTGATCTTGTTCCCTCAATGAAAACAGTAACCATGCGGCCTGAATTGAGAAGTTCTATGGCATAGTTTATTGCCTCTTCTCCGCCTGTACCCCTCTCAACGGGAAAAGCACCTGCATAAGTGATTGCCCATGTGACAAAAGGATTTATATTGAAAAGCTCAGCTTTTGCCATGAACTGCATTTTTCTTGTGCTGGAACAGCCTACAAACAACGGGTCCCTTGCATTCACATGGGATGAAGCAAGTATAAAAGCTCCATTCTTAGGTAAATTCTCAAGTCCCATGAATTTAAGGCCGTATTTCCAGCCATACCACCTTGGCAGTATGAAAGATGCGATATAGTAGAGAAGCGGTCGTCTCTCTTTTTTTATATTGCCGTTTCTCTTATAAATTTTGCTTTTAAGCTTTTTTTCGAGCTTTGAAGTCAAATTCTTCGCCTCCGCTTACTCTGTCATTACGGAACGGACTATTTCTGTGAGCTTTTCGACAACCTCATCGAAACTCATGTCGCTGGAATCTACTATCACGCCGTCTTTGGCAGGTTTAAGTGGTGCTGTCTCACGGTTCATATCCTGATAGTCACGCTGAATAACATCCTTGAGAATTGCCTCGTAATCAGCATCTTCTCCCTTTGCGATGTACTCGTCATATCTTCTCTTTGCCCTTACCTCCGGGGAAGCTGTGAGGAAAATCTTTGCCTGAGCATTCGGAAGAACCACTGTGCCTATGTCTCTGCCGTCCATGATTACATTGTACTTTTCAGCCATGCCTGTCTGCAGGGAGAAAAGGAATTTTCTTACCGCTGGAATAGCGGATGATGTGGATGCCATCATGCTGACTTCGGGAGTTCTTATGAGGGAACTTACATCTTCACCGCCTAAGTAGACATGCTGACCGTCCTCTTTGTGGGCAAGGCTTACTTCAATATTGGGAAGTGAAGCTTCTACCGCCTTTACATCGTCTGCGCTTATATTATTTTTTAAAAGATGAAGAGCTACTGTTCTGTAAAGAGCCCCTGTGTCCACATATATGAAACCGAGTTTTGCCGCAACCGCCTTTGCCACGCTGCTCTTGCCTGCCCCTGCAGGTCCGTCTATTGCTACTGAATACATATTATAACTCCGTTATTTTTATTATGCGTTGATTCCTGCAAGTCTGCCTGTACAGAATGCAATCTGAAGATTGAAGCCGCCTGTGTAGGCGTCTACATCGAGAACCTCGCCGGCGAAGAAAAGTCCGCTGACAAGTTTGCTCTCCATGGTCTTTGGGTTGACCTCTTTCACGTTTACTCCTCCGCCTGTGACTATAGCCTCGTTGAGGGAACGGAAACCGTTTACGCTGAACTCAAAATTTCTGAGCACATCAAAGAGGGCTTTTCTCTGCTCCTTTGTTATGCTGTTGCACTTTGTATCCGGTGCAATTCCGCTTCTCTCTATAACCACATCAATCATTTTCTGTGGGAGAAGCTCATCGAGTGAATTGCTGAAGTTACGGTTGAGGTTTTTCTCGAGATCCCTTAAAAGTCGCTTATCGAGCTGGTCGTCATCGAGAGCCGGTTTCAGATTAACACTTACCTTGAATCTGCCCGGCTTCATGTCTCTCATATGAGAACTTGCAGAGAGAATAACCGGTCCGCTTATTCCGAAATGAGTGAAAAGCATCTCTCCGAAATCCTCAAAGATTACCTTGTTCTTCTTCTCGGTGTCTATTACCTTAACAGCTATGTTTCTAAGGGAAAGTCCCTGCATTTTCGGACAATCCGCATCCATAGTTGTCAGAGCTGAAAGTGACGGTGTTATAGGCTTTATGCTGTGACCCAAGCTTTCCGCAAACTTATATCCGTCACCTGTGGAGCCTGTTGCCTTGTATGAGGCACCGCCTGTGGCTATAAGAACGGAATTTGCCTTATATTTCTTTCCGCCTGCAATTACGCCGCTTACTGCTCCGTCCTCTGTGAGTATCTCGGTTACCGGTGTTCTCTCGAATTTAACGCCGTTCTGCTCACACCACTTAACCATGGCATCGGCAATTTCGTCGGCATCGTCAGAGACAGGAAAAACCCGGTTTCCTCTCTCTGTCTTGAGCTTTACTCCCAGGTTTTCAAAGAACTCCATGCAGTCCTGAGTATTGAATACACTGAGTGCGGAATAGAGGAATCTGCCGTTTGCTATGCAGGATTTTATAACCGTATCGTTATCACAGTTGTTGGTGACATTACATCTGCCTTTGCCTGTGATACGAAGTTTTCTTCCTAATTTTTCGTTTTTGTCAAATACCAGAACGCTCTTGCCGTATTCTGCGGCTGTTCCGGCAGCCATCATTCCCGCAGGACCTGCGCCGATGACTATAAGATCAATTTGATTTATCATCAACTTTTTCGTATGTGCCGTATTCATCCCATATCTGCTCGAGAGACTGGAGTGTTGCGGCAACCTCTTCCTTTTTCTTTATTGCTATTGTAACTATGAGTGCATTGATAATGCTGAGCGGTGCAACAAGGGAATCTACAAATGAAACCATGTCGCTGCGTGCCTGTAATGTGTATTTTGCCGCCTGTGAAATAGGTGAAACAGGGCTGTCGGTAATTGCAACGGTTGCGGCTCCTCTGTCTGCGGCATACTTGATGGCTGTAACGGCTTTCTTGGAATAACGTGGGAAGCTGATTCCTATAACAGCATCTTCATCTGTGATTTTTACCATTGCCTGAAGAATCTGTGCCTCACTTGTCGCATTGATAAGCACTGCATCGGGACAGATGAGCTGCATATAGTGATGAAGGAAAGTTGCAAGGGCAAGTGAACTTCCCGCACCAAGAATATAAACCTTCTTTGCCTTTGTGAGAGCCTCTGCCGCAGCATAAAACTCAGGATGATCTATATTTTCTCGGGTTCTTCTGATGATATCGATATCCTGTTCGATGGTTGCATCAAGAAGATCTTCCACTTTATAACCGGCGGCTGTGTGCTCAAGACGCTGAACGCTTGTCAGGCGGTTACGAATCATCTCCTGCATTGCCTGCTGAAGCTGTGGGTAACCTGCATATCCGAGCTCCACAGCAAATCTTACAACGGTAGATTCGCTCACTCCGACAACGGTACCGAGTTTGGAAGCAGTCATAAATGCCGCAATGTCATAGTGTTCCATTATATATTTAGCGATAAGGCGCTGTCCCTTAGAGAAGCCCTTTTCGTACTGTTTGATTCTGTCAGCAAGCTGAATGTTCATATACCCTCCAAAATATGCCTTTGTGTGCATTAATCCGCATGCTCACAATGGCAAAACCAGCAAATTAATATACAGAAAACATTATATATTCCGGCACGGAAAAATGCAATTAAAACATTAAAATCTTGCAAAAAATTCATGAAGCATCGATTCTGCTTTTTCTTTTGCGGTGTTCACTCTTTCTATGGCATCATAAATACCGCCATCTGTGAAATCTTCTCCGATTACAAAAAGACCGTATTCAAGCTCACGGAAATATTCCGCAGACTCTATTCCGGGGCCCGTCATCCTTAATGCGGTGGGAGCATTTTCTATTATCATATCGGCAAGAACTTCTTTGAGATATACAGATTTTTCAGGATATATTCTGAGTTCGGCAATGTTGAAATCCGATGTATTTCCGCATGGATGCCTGCACACCGCACAGTCGGGAACTATACCATACTTATGTTTTATGACTTTCTCTCTGAGTTCGGTGGCTTTTTCGGCAATACCGGATTCACGATGAAGACACAGAAGAGATTCTGCAATCATTTTCTCTGTATCATCACCTGTTGTATTATTCGCACATACTCTTGCAAGACCAATCAGCGATCCGAGAAGGGCTGTCTGTTCTTTTGTGAGTAACGCAAAATTTCCTGTGGGCAGCCATGTTTTTTCCGGCATGATTTTTAATCCCCCATAATAAAAGTTATTTTCTGAAAGTATAGCACAAACAGAATTTTTTTGGTATATTATCTTTTTCATCACACTTAATTCATAAATAAGGTATATAATCTGACAATAATTTTCTGAAAGGACTTTTTATGAAAAATTCAAATAACAACAAAATGACAGTAATGGTAATTGTGGGAATAATAGCCGTTCTTGCCATTACAGGCAGCCTTACTTTTTTCGGAACCAAAAGCAGCAAAACGGACGAACCCAATCTGAAACCTGAGGATAAAATTGCGGAAGATTTCGAAGTTATGGACGATGAAGCGGAATATGAAGATAATCAGACATATACCACAGAGAAATGGCCTGTAAATATATTCCCCGATATTCCCGTTTTCGAAGCGGATTCCTACGAAGTTATTGATCTCGGTAAGAATATCAGTATAATCTGCTCCGAGAAAGAATATGATAATCTGGATGGCTATATCACAGAACTGACAGAGCTCGGCGGAGAAATATGCATTGATGAGATGTATTTTACCCTTATTTCTCTCGGTGATGTGGAAATTCAGATTTTCAGAGACAAAACCGCTCCGAGAATCACTTTTGCCGGTGAAGATGCCGTTGATATCTCCGAAATGGGATTTGATGATTTCCCTCTTCCCAATGATGGCAGAATCATTAATGCGGAATATATCCCCGATGAAACCGACAGACTCTATCTGACAACGAGAAACATGAACTTTGAGAATGCCAAAGCTTACTGCACAAAGCTTGTCATGGAAGGCTGGACCGAACATGAGCCTGCAAGCAGAGCGGAAAAACCCGAAGCATTTCTTGCGGAATATCGCAACGGTAACAACTCCATACTGGTTGATTATCACACCGGTTCCAGCGATATGACCATTATTCTGGAAAGTTCAGAGGGAGTTACCGAAACACCCGAGACTGTCATATACAGAAACCCGGATACCGGAGAATACTACCGATATACCGAAGAGGGTTTCAGAACCCCTGTTGATATAAACGCATACGAGGAAGGTACATATATTCTCAACGAAGACGACGAAAACATGCCGAGAGGCTGATATTTAAGAGCCATGCAGCTTAGATGCATGGCTCTTTTTTCATGAGTATTTTTATTTTCTTTCAAGAAGCGGTTTAAGATATTTTCCGGTGTAGGAAATATCCACCTTTGCCACTTCCTCAGGGGTACCCTGTGCGATTATGGTTCCGCCGTTGTCACCGCCCTCAGGTCCGAGGTCTATTATGTGGTCGGCTGTCTTGATTAAATCGAGATTATGCTCGATTACCACAACGGTGTTGCCAACATCAACCAGTTTCTGAAGCACCTCTATAAGCTTGTGAACATCTGCCATGTGCAGGCCTGTTGTAGGCTCGTCAAGGATATATATTGTCTTGCCTGTGGAGCGTTTTGCAAGCTCTGTTGCAAGTTTTACTCGCTGTGCCTCACCACCAGAAAGGGTTGTGGCCGACTGACCGAGCTTTACATAGTTAAGACCTACATCCCAGAGGGTCTGAAGTTTTCTTGCAATCTTCGGAACATCCTTGAAGAAATCGAGAGCTTCCTCAACAGTCATCTCGAGCACATCATAAATTGACTTTCCCTTATACTTAACCTCAAGGGTTTCGTGGTTGTATCTTCTGCCCTTACATACATCACAGGCAACATAGACATCAGGCAGGAAGTGCATCTCAATTTTGATTATACCGTCACCCTGACAGCTCTCACAGCGGCCTCCCTTTACATTGAAGGAGAATCTTCCTGAGTTGAAGCCTCTTATCTTCGCATCCTGTGTAGCGGCGAAAAGCTCACGGATATCACCGAAAACTCCTGTATATGTGGCAGGGTTTGAACGGGGGGTTCTGCCGATAGGTGACTGATCTATCTCAATAACCTTATCGAGGTTCTCTATACCCTTAATCTCACGGTGTTTACCCGCAACATGCTTAGCACGGTTTAATTCAACGGAGAGCTTCTTGTAAAGAATCTCGTTGATAAGTGAGGATTTACCCGAACCGGAAACACCTGTAACGCAGACGAACTCAGCGAGAGGAATATCCACAGTTACATTTTTGAGGTTGTTCTGCTCTGCACCGACTATGGTGAGTTTATTTCCGTTGCCCTTTCGTCTTTCTGCGGGAACTTCAACCTTCTTTGCACCGCTTAAATACTGACCTGTGATGCTTTCCTCACATTTCATTATTCCGTCAACAGTACCGCTGTAAACCACATTACCTCCGTGAATACCTGCGCCCGGTCCGATATCAACTATATAGTCGGAGGCACGCATGGTGTCCTCATCGTGTTCAACAACAATTACTGTGTTGCCTAAATCCCTTAAGTCCTTGAGGGTAGCAAGGAGCTTATCGTTATCTCTCTGGTGTAAACCTATGGAAGGCTCATCAAGAACATAGAGCACGCCTGTAAGCGAAGAACCTATGTTAGTAGCAAGACGGATACGCTGGCTCTCACCGCCGGAGAGTGTGCCTGCACTTCTTGACAGGGTAAGATATTCAAGTCCGACATTCTTCAGGAATCCGAGTCTTGACTTAACCTCTTTGAGTATTGCTCCCGAAATCTGAGTATCCTTATCGGAAAGCTGTAACTCATCAACATACTTCAGCGCATTGACAACAGAGAGGTCACAGAAATCGGTGATGTTCTTCTCACCGACAGTGACCGCAAGGCTCTCGGGACAGAGTCTCTTACCACCGCAGGCATCACATGGAATTTCGCTCATGTAGGATTCTATTTCTTCCTTTATCCATGCGGAGCTTGTCTCCTTGAATCTGCGGTTGAGGTTGTTGATTATACCCTCGAAGGCTGTCTCGAAAGTACCCTTGTCATAAACGCCCTCACGGGTAACTTTGAATTTCTCTCCCTTTGTACCATAGAGGAGTATATCGATAATCTCATCGGATAAATCTCCGAGAGGAGTATCGAGGGAGAAATTATAGTGCTTTGCAAGCCCCTTCATATACATGGCGGCAATGGTGTTACCCTCCATTGCCCAGCCGGAACCTTTTAAACCGCCCTGATTGATGGACTTTGAACGGTCCGGGATGATTCTCTGCGGGTCAATCTCAAGGAATACACCGAGACCTGTGCATTTCTGACATGCGCCGGCAGGGTTATTGAAGGAGAACATTCTCGGTGTGAGTTCGCTGACGCTGACACCATGCTCGGGGCAGGCGTAGTTCTGGGAATACAGCACATCCCTTGAATTATCTCCGTCAAGTATGTTCACTATGCAGATTCCGGCGCTCAGTTTCGAAGCTGTTTCAAGGGAATCCGTAAGTCTTGTTCTTATGTTATCTCTGACAACGAGACGGTCTATAACCACCTCAATGTCATGCTTTTTGTTTTTCTCAAGCTTAGGCGGTGAAGCAAGGTCATAAACCTCGCCGTCTACTCTCACACGGACATAACCGTTTTTCTTTGCTGTCTCGAACTCACCCTTATGCTCGCCCTTTCTGCCACGGACTATCGGAGCGAGAATCTGAAGCCTTGTACCCTCGGGGAGCTCCAGCACAGATTCAACAATCTGGTCTATGGACTGGGAGGAAATCTCTTTGCCGCAAACAGGACAGTGGGGAATTCCTATTCTTGCATATAAAAGTCGGAGGTAGTCGTAAATTTCTGTTACGGTACCGACAGTGGAACGGGGGTTCTTCGATGTGGTTTTCTGGTCTATGGCTATTGCAGGGGAAAGTCCGTCGATGTGTTCGACATCAGGCTTTTCCATCTGACCCAGAAACATTCTTGCATAGGATGAGAGGGACTCGACATATCTCCTCTGACCCTCGGCATAAATTGTATCGAAGGCGAGAGAGGATTTTCCTGAACCTGAAAGACCTGTGAGAACAACAAGGCTGTCTCTTGGAATTTCTACATCGATATTCTTCAGGTTGTGAACCTTCGCGCCTTTTATGAATATACTTCTTGTATCTATATTTCTCATCAGCTTCTTCTCTTCCTCTCCTTAACCTTTGATTTTGCTGTGCCTGTACCCTGAAGTTCCTTGATTTTATCACGCAGGTATGCGGCATGCTCGAACTCCAGCAGTTTTGCCGCCGCCTTCATTTCCTTTGTGAGCTTTTCTATCTCCTGGGCACGCTCGAGGGCAGACATACGCTTCTGCGGTTTTGCCTTCTTGTCTTCCTTATGTGTGGAAATCTCCAGTATCTCGGCAACATCCTTTGTGATGGTCTTGGGAATTATGCCGTGTTCTTCGTTGTACTTCTGCTGAATCTCTCTGCGTCGGTTAGTCTCGTTTATGGCCTCCTCCATGGACGGAGTTACCTCGTCAGCATACATGATAACCTGACCGTTTGCGTTTCGTGCCGCACGGCCAATGGTTTGAATGAGAGAACGGTAAGAACGCAGGAAGCCCTCTTTATCGGCATCGAGTATGGCAACAAGGGAAACCTCGGGAATATCAAGACCTTCACGAAGAAGGTTGATACCGACGAGAACATCGAACTCGCCGAGGCGCAGGTCCCTGATTATCTCCATACGCTCGACTGTGTCTACATCGTAGTGCATATATCTGACACGGATTCCGTAGTTCTCGAAGAACCTGGTGAGGTCCTCTGCCATCTTCTTTGTGAGGGTGGTAACGAGAACTCTCTCCTTTTTCTCTGTGCGCATGTTAATCTCGGAGATGAGGTCGTCAATCTGACCGTCTGTGGGTTTAACCGTAATGAGCGGATCGAGAAGTCCCGTAGGACGAATGACCTGCTCTGCGATGAGGGCGGACTTTTCCTTCTCGAAATCGCCCGGTGTGGCGGAAACAAACACCGCCTGATTTATCTTTCCGTAGAACTCGTCAAAGTTCATCGGTCTGTTATCGTAGGCTGAAGGCAGGCGGAAACCGAAGTTTATGAGTGACTCTTTTCTTGCCCTGTCGCCTGCATACATGGCTCTTACCTGTGGGAGAGTGACATGGCTCTCATCCACAAAGAGAATAAAATCATCGGGGAAGTAATCTATCAGAGTGAAGGGAGCCGAACCGGGTTCTCTGCCTGACATTACTCTTGAGTAGTTCTCTATGCCCTTGCAGAAACCTATCTCCCGGAGCATCTCTATATCGTAGCGGGTACGCTGTTCTATTCTCTGGGCCTCTATGAGTTTTCCCTGTGAGGTGAAGTACTCCACCTGCTGTTCCATTTCCCTCTCGATTTCCACGAGGGCCTTTTCTGTCTTTTCCCTCGGTACTATGTAATGGGATGCAGGGTAAACAGCAACGTGCTTAAGCTCACTGACAACCTCGCCTGTGAGGGGGATAATTTCGCTTATTCTGTCTATCTCGTCACCGAAAAACTCCACACGAATAGCCTTTTCACTTGACTCCGCAGGGAAAATCTCGACAACATCTCCTCTTACTCTGAACTTGTTACGGATGAAGTTTACATCGTTGCGCTCGTACTGAATTTCAACGAGCTTTGCGAGGAGTTCATCACGGCTTTTCTGCATGCCGGGGCGCAGGGAAATTACCATGGTTCGGTAGTCTATCGGGTCACCGAGGGAATATATACAGGAAACGGATGCAACTATGATAACATCTCTTCTCTCAGAGAGCGCACTTGTTGCGCTGTGTCGGAGTTTATCTATCTCCTCGTTTATGGAGGAATCTTTCTCTATGTAGGTATCTGTCTGGGCAATGTAGGCTTCAGGCTGGTAGTAATCGTAGTAGGATACAAAGTACTCGACTGCGTTATCAGGGAAAAACTCCCTGAACTCAGAACAGAGCTGCGCCGCAAGGGTCTTGTTGTGGGCAAGTACCAGTGTGGGTCGGTTGAGTCTTTCTATGACATTTGCCATGGTAAATGTCTTACCCGAACCGGTTACGCCAAGCAGAGTCTGCTCTCTGTTACCCTGCTCTATGCTCTCAACCAGAGCATCTATTGCCTGAGGCTGGTCGCCTGTGGGTTTATACTTTGAGACAAGCTTGAATTTATCCATAAGTCCTCCTTTTTCATAATCTCATTTTTCTCTCTTTTTCACTTTTTCGTACCATGATATTTTACCATAAATCATTATAAAAGTAAAGCAAAAACGAACATTTGTTTTAAAACACAGCTATGTTTTTACCCATATATTTTACCCGTTTTCAAGTCTAAATACCTGTCAGAAAAAGTATTAATCCGGCAGCTTTCAAAAAGCATTTTACAAGCATTACAAGTGAGAGTATAATCAAACTAAAGACTGAAAAAGGAACGTAAAGAATGAAGTTTTACATTACAAGACACGGCGAAACCGAATGGAACGCACAGAACAGAATATGTGGCAGAACCGATATACCCCTCACAGAAAAGGGACTCGCTCAGGCTCATGAGCTGGGCAGAAGAATGAAGAATGAGGGCAAAATTCCCGACCTGATGGTTGTATCCCCCATGATAAGGGCAAGACAGACGGCCGAAGCCATCAGGGAAGAAATCGGTGAAGTCGAGATGATAATTGACGAAAGAATAATCGAGCAGAACTACGGCATATACGAGGGCATGGACAGAGGCACAGAAGGCTTTCTCAGAAACAAGAGCCAGTTTGCCGTAAAATACCCCGGTGGTGAATCTCAGATTCAGGTTGCCGCAAGAGGATATAATCTGATTGATGAACTTCGGGAAAAATATCCGAACAGAAACATACAGCTTATCTGCCACGGAGGAGTATGCAGAATTTTAAGCACTTACTTCACAGATACAGATAACGATGCATTTTGGCGGTGGTCAGCGCAGAACTGCTGTCTGCTGGAATTTGACATATAAGGTGACCAAGCATGAACAACAACGACAGATTATTGAAGCACATACAGATAAATGACGGTCTGGGCTATGACCAGAATGAGATTTTACAGACCATTATCAGCAGAACCGAAGACGGTGACTGTGAGCAGACAGCGGAAAAGCTCTTAAAAAAATTCAAAAGCTTTAACAGAGTGGTAAATGCTGATTTGCAGGAACTTATGCAGGTCGGCAGAATAAAAGAAGAAACCGCAAGAGGCATAAAAAGCATTGCGGTTTACTCAAGACTCTACATGAGTTCACTCTATAACTCCGACATGAGGGTTTTCAACACAGAGAGTGCCTATTCCATGATGAAGGATAATTTCTTCGGCAGACAGCACGAATTTGTGGGAATGATGATACTCGACCGTGAGGGTCACACCGTTTACAATGACATAATCGCACAGACAAGATTCACCGCTGTCCCATCTTACATCAGAAGGGCAATTTCCCTCTGCCTTAAATACGAAGGTGACACGGTAATATTTGCCCACAATCACCCTGCGGGAACCACCATTCCGTCAAGGGAAGAAATTGTAGCGGCAAGAGAACTTCAACTTGCTTTTGAATCCATATATGTAACTCTGTTTGACAGCCTTATTATCACAGACAGAGATTACTCCTCCTTAAAAAGTGCGGGAATAATCAGATCCATCACCGATGAGGTAAGGTCATTCAAGGAAAATCTTTTCTACAGAAATCTTGTTCTCGACCCGGGTCAGGAAGTTCTCGACTTCGGCAGAAAACTTCCCGGTGAAAGCAACGAGGATGAAGACATCTTCTATGATTATTCTGAGGGTGATTTCGACGATGAATAAGTTTTTTGTTGCCATCGCGGTTCTCTTCTCCCTCATATTCGGCCCTGACTTTACAGATATTGCTCATATTGACAGCTGCGCTTATGAGAACTGTGATACTCTTGTTCTCGTTGTAAACGAAAGATACTGTAAAGAGCATCTTGAAGCAGACTCACCGAAACCGACAGAAAAGCCCGGCAGTAATATAGGCATAAGCGGAGGTGGTGGCCTCGCCCCACAGTATGACACAGGCGACAGACCGATTACCACAAAGACACCGGGACCTACCGCAACACCGAAGCCCCAAAAAACTCCCGAGTCTGATCCATACAACGCCAAGGACTACTGGGATCCCGAAGATTTCTACGAAGATTATTACGATGAGTTCTTCGATTTCGATGACGCGGAGTATTACTGGGAGACACATCAATAAAAACGCAAAAATCCCTGAACCTCGGTTAAGAAGTTCAGGGACAATTTTTTGTTTAAATTACATAGCTAAGAAGAACTTAACAAGGAAGAGTGCGGAGATTACGTATGTGAGTACGGAAACCTCCTTGAACTTGCCTGTGAATACCTTGATAGCTGTGTATGTGATGAGACCGATGCCGATTGCATGTCCGATAGAACCGGAAACAGGCATTGCAATGAGCATGAGTGCAACAGGAGCGAGCTGGTCCATATCGTTGAAGTCGATGTTTCTGAGACCGCCAACCATGAGGATACCAACATAGATGAGAGCTGCGCTTGTTGCTGCTGCAGGAATGATTGCTGCGATTGGAGCGAGGAACATACAGGCGAGGAATACTACACCTGTTGTGAAAGCTGTGAGACCTGTGCGGCCGCCTGCCTCAACACCGGATGCAGACTCGATGAATGTTGTAACTGTGGATGTACCTGTGCATGCACCTGCAACTGTACCGACAGCGTCAGCAAGGAGAGCCTCCTTCATCTTTGGCATTGTGCCCTTCTTGTCGAGCATACCAGCTCTGGAAGCTGTACCGACGAGTGTACCGATTGTATCGAACATATCGATCATGCAGAATGTGATTACGAGTGTGACAACTGTGAACCAGCCGATGTTAGCAAATCCCTGCCAGTTGAATGCAAAGAATGTTGTGTCCATCATGTCCTTTACAGGAGGAACAAAGCTTGCACCCTGAAGAGAAGCAAATGGGTTTGTTCCGAGGAAGATAGCCTCACCTGCCCAATAGATTACGGAAGCTACGAGCATACCGAGGATAACGGAAGCCTTAACATTCTTCTTTGAGAGAACAACGATAACAAAGAGGCCGATGAACATTGTAACAACTGTGAGAACCATTGGACCGAAGCCGGAACCCATAGCCTCGCTTGCTGTCTTTGCTGTGAGAGCACCGAAGAAGTCTCTCATAGCATAGAAAGGACCGCCTGTCTCGGAGTAGATACCTGCGTTGGAGCCTACACCGATGTTCATGAGCATGAGACCGATTGCAGGGCCGATACCGAGACGAACACCGAGAGGAATAGCCTCAACGATCTTCTCACGAATGGAGAGAGCTGAGAGAATGATGAATACGATACCCTCAACGAGAATGATAATGAGGGCGGACTGGAAGGACTCGACATAAGTCATGCCTGTCATTGCGGCAATGTTTGCAACAACAACTGCAAAGAAGGAGTTGAGTCCCATACCAGGAGCAAGACAGAAAGGCTTGTTTGCAAAGAAAGCCATTACAAACATACCAACTGCGGAAGCGATACATGTAGCCATGAATACGCCGTTCCAAAGCGCCTTACCCTCTGCGCCGAAACCTGTGAGAAGGTTTGGGTTGAGGGCAATGATATAAGCCATTGTCATGAATGTTGTGAGACCGGCAATTATCTCTGTACGAACAGTGGTGCCGTTCTCTTTGAGTTTAAAGAGTTTTTCCAAAACTGAACACTCCCAAATAATATAGATTTCCTCTTGTCGAGGATACTACTAATATTAGCATAATTATACTAAATTTCAAGCAAATATTGAAGAAAAGGCAATAAGCAACATTCACTATATCAATTATTGAATTATGTGAACATTTCACACAAAAAAGAGGACCCCAAAACGGAGTCCTTCAAGTTTTAAAGCCATTTATCAGATTTTGTCAATTACCGCATTTATGAGCTCAACGGTCTTTGCTGCGGCTGCTTTTGCAAAAGTAGGATAGTCTACACTTGCATCATCATTTGCGTTATCAGAGATACTTCTGAGGGCAACAAAAGGAATATTATTCATGTAGCAGACATGAGCAATGGCACCGCTTTCCATCTCACATGCCTTTGCACCGAACTGCTCCTTGAGCTTAAGACAAACTTCACCGTCACTTACGAACTTATCACCTGTTACGATGATACCATCCATAACCTGACCGTCATAGATTTTCTCTGCCTCTGCCTTGATTTTAGCGGCAGTTTCCTTTGCACATGGGAACTCGATTACACCGAGACCTGAGATGAATCCAACAGGATCGCCGAGAGCAGATGTATCCATATCGTACTGAATACAGCTCTCTCCCACGATGAGGTCACCGATTTTTACTCCCTCGCCTATTCCGCCGGCAACACCCGGATTGATGATAAGCTCAGGATTGTACTCAAGTGCCATAATCTGTGCGCATGCTGCGGCATTTACCTTGCCCGGGTTACATCTTGCGACTACTGTTTCAACACCGCCGAGATTGCCCTTTACGAAATCGAGACCTGCAATATTTTTTATCTCGGTTTCCTGCATTTCGGATTTGATGCCGTCTACTTCTATATCCATTGCTCCGATAATTCCTATCATTTGCGTTATTTCCTTTCGATTTTTTCCTGTATTATAGCATAATTGTATGGAAAAAGACAGATTTTCTTGAAAATAAGCCGTTTTAGTGATAATATCATAACAATTTGTAAATGGAGAAAAGATTATGAGCGTAGCAATTATTACCGGAGCAAGTTCCGGCCTTGGCAGAGAATACTTTAAATCCGTCAGAGAACTCTGCCCAGAAGTTGATGAAATATGGCTTATCGCCAGAAGAAAAGAAAGACTCGAGGAAATTGCCGAAGAAAACCCGGATATTCTTGTAGCACCCATAAGTCTTGATTTAAGCAGGGAGCACAGCTTTGATATTCTCGCAAAGGTTCTTGAAGCAAGAAGCTCAGAAGTAGAGATACTTATAAACAACGCAGGATTCGGTATTCTTTCGGAAGTTGAGAACATGGCACCGCACGACATAAGCTCGATGATAGACCTGAATGTCAAAGGACTTACCCTCATGACAGGTACTGTTCTCCCCTACATGATAAGCGGAGGCAAGATAATCAATGTTTCGAGCATTGCAAGTTTCTGCCCTAATGCGGGGCTCACGGTTTATTCCTCCACAAAAGCCTATGTGACAAGCTTTTCCAGAGGTCTTGCCGAGGAACTGAAAAAACAGGGCACCGAGATAAGCGTTACCGCGGTATGCCCGGGACCAATGGACACCGAGTTTAATGCGGTTGCCGGAATAGATGCCAATACTTCCCCAAGATTCGTGGCACTTCCAAAACAAACCCCGGAGAAAATTGCCCGTAATTCCCTGAGAGCCGCAATAAACGGCAGACAGGTTTACAGCGGAGGATTATATAAATTTTACAGAGTACTCTGCAAGATTATTCCGCACAGACTCATGATGAAACTCGCAAAAGTTCTGTAAAACAGCTAAATTTAATAGGATACAGTAAAGCCGCCGCACGGAGTTAAATCCTGCGGCGGCTGTTTTTATTCAGCTGTTTCCACCTGTTCCGGTTCAAAAACAAATTCATCTGTGAAACTCAAATCTATAAAGTCGTCACTCATCTGAACAACCGATACAACATCACCCGGCTCAAGCGATTCTTCCTCAAGCCTCAGACTTCTTGAACTGACCTTAAGTGTGTCAAGATTTCTCTCGCCATTGATAACAATATAGCTGCTGGGGGTGAAATTCTTTCCTTTGACAAGAATTCCATGTCTGGTATTTCTCACATCGGTGAGAACAA
Source organism: Clostridia bacterium (assembly GCA_030526115.1). Classification (GTDB taxonomy): domain Bacteria; phylum Bacillota; class Clostridia; order Oscillospirales; family Acutalibacteraceae; genus SIG603. The sequence continues at coordinate 69,050 of JAUNDK010000001.1, read as the reverse complement.
TCTCTTCCACGCCCATCTTTATATCTGTTGGAACATATCTGTTTTCCCCGTCGAAAACAATCTTGTCACCATAGAGCATATCATACTGAGTCTGCTCGAGTATCTGAAGATAATACGGGTCTTCGGAATAATTCTGATGAATCTTTGTGAGTACACCTGTGTTCATACCAAGACGCTCCATAACATATGAGCTGAGCTGGTAAGCCTCGAGGTCTTTTCTCTGTTTTTCCATTTCAAAGTTGGAATACATTATGTACTCGGTTTCAAACAGGTCACCGAACATCAGCTCACTGGAATCTATCTTAAGTGACGGCATGTGGTCGCCGTACATAACCACCACAGTGGGTTCCTCGAAAGTATCAAGCCACTCACAGAGAGACTGCAGGAACGCATCCGCATCTCTCATCACATTGGCATAAAACTCAATCTGATTTGTTAGACCATCATCTTCTATCTGGTAGAAAAGCGCCTTGATTTTGTTATCAGGGCGATAATCGCTCGGATACGAACCGTGGGTCTGAACCGTAATGGTATAGATATAGTCCTGATTTTCTGTAGATTTAAGGCATCTCTTTATTTCAGGAAGAAGATATTCATCTCTCATCCATCCGTGAGAACTCATTTTGTAGTGGGTGAAATATTCCTTTGTCAGGAAAGTATCGAAACCAAGTGTGGCAAAAACCGTATTACGGTCATAGAATGTCGCATTGTTATTGTGTAAGGCAAATGCCGTGTATCCGAGATCCTTGTAATTCCACACACTTGTCTCGGGAGTTTCATCCTTAAGAATTGTCTTGTACGGATATTCACCTGTACCGAAGAAATCGAGATTCATTCCCGAAATAATCTCAAACTCGGTATTTGCCGTGCCTGCTCCGACAGACGGAACGCTCAGCTTTCCCCAGCTGTAATTGTTCTTGAGATAGGAATAGAACGGTGTGGGATTTTCGCTGAAAGATACATCGCTGAGCAGATTAAGGTCAAAAAAGGACTCAAGCTGAATCATTATGATATTTGGTTTGACTTCAGGATTTTTATCCTCTATACCTTCGATTTCTCCGAGCACTTTCTCTTCCAGATTAAAATCATCAGGCTCGTCTATGCCACGCTCAACCGTTCCTCTGAAGAAACAATATACATAACCGTAATCGTTTACTGATTCTATCATGTTTGTAAGTTTCTTTTTCTTTATACCCATACCGCCCACGTCAAGAATAAGACAGGTGGTTATGCTTATGAGTATCAGGCTGAGTACAAGTCCCCGTTTTGGAAAAACATCTGTTTTCGGTGCTTTTCTGAAAACCTTTACAAGAAGAATGCTTATCAGCACCACAAGAACAGCACCTGCCGATACTGTAATAACATTGATGTACTTTGAGATGAAATCCCATGAAATCTGCAGGTTTGATATGTCTATGAAGCACAATGGATTTGTTCTGTAAGACTGAACATAACAGTTGGCTCCGCCCAGCACCAGCCAGAACACCGTAAGTAGTCCCATGACGAAATATTTTCTTCTGAAAAACTGGCACAGGCTCAGTGTTGCGGCAATAAAAAGCCAGTTGAAAACAAATGAAAGCGGATGATGCGCAAGATGATTCGTAAAGAATGTCAGGAAATTCTTTCGTGAAAGCAGTTCAATTACCAGGTCAAGCACCAGTGCCCACGAAAGCGACATCAAAAACGGTTTTTTCGCTATTTTCTCAAACATATAATACTCTTTTCTGTCTGTAATAATTTCACAAAATTTTAGTAATTATATACCTATTAAAGAGAGTTTGCAATTAGAAATATTTTACCGGATGACAACCTGAACATAAACAGCAGGCGACAGATATCTACTGACATCTGTCGCCTACCAAACACTACACTACATAAAATCTATGGAGTAATCTTAAATTATTGCTTCTTCATTATTTAACGTTGGCATAGAAGAAGTTAGTCTGCCATGCGTCGATAACATAATTATCGATAACCTTACCGGATACTGCATAGGAACCGGCTCTGTAATAAATGCAGGAGATTGGCATCTCTTCAAGGAGTATCTCCTCACAGCGGTAGAAGTCGTTCTGGCGAGCCTCGAGGTCTGTGTTTCTGAGAGCGTCTGCGATGCATGCATCGTACTCCTCGTTGGAGAATCTTACGCTGTTGTTTCCACCGCCTGTTACCCACATGTCATACCATGTCATTGGGTCGTTGTAGTCACCTACCCAGCCGGAGATATCCATTACATAGTTACCGGCTGTTCTCTCTGCAGACTGAGCCTTTGTCTGCATTGGTGTTACGGAAATCTCAATGCCGAGAACCTGACGGATGCACTCCTGGAAGAATGCTGCCTGAGTCATGGCAACATCGGAGTCACCGCAGTGCATATCGAGATGAGCGGAAAGATCTTCCTTTGTGCAGCCGAGCTCCTCAAGAGCCTTGTCGAGATACTCGTTTGCAAGTTCTGCCTGAACGTCAGGGTTTCTTACAACACCGTCTGTACCGATTTTCTCGATGCATGCTGCGGAATAGGATGTTCCGTCAAAACCTGCTGTTGGGGATGGTACGAATGTATTTGCGGGAACAGAGGAATCCTTACGGATTGCTGCGATGAAGTCATTTCTTGAGTAGCAGGCATCGATAGCCTTTCTGAGGTTAGCGTTGCTCATGTACTTATCCTCGCAGTTGAAGAGGATGTGGTACTCAGACTGAGTTGTGTACTCAACAGGTGTGAAACCTTCTGCCTTGAGTGCCTTAACCTGATCGCCTGTGATTTCGATAACGTCAACCTCGCCTGCCTTGAAGGCATTGAGTCTTGTATCGGAGTTTGTGTACATCTTGTAGATGAGAGTTTCGATGTTTACGGAGTCAGCATCCCAGAATGTAGGATTCTTCTTAAGAACGATCTCAGAATCGTGTGTCCAGCTCTCCATTGTGTATGGACCACATGCAATTGTGTACTCAGGATCCATGAAGTAGTTATCTGCGCCAACCTCGTTGTAGTAAGCCTCGTTCACAGGAAGCATACAACCCTGGCTGAGGAGGGAGAGGAAGTATGGGAGCGGAGTGTGAAGTGTAACCTCAAAAGTGAGATCATCGATAACCTTAACACCAACATCTTCCCATTCGCACTTGCCTTCGTAGAACTCACGTCCGTTCTTGATGCATGCTGTGTCATATGCGAAGTAAGCGTACTCTGCACCTGTGTCAGCTGTCATGAGCATCTTCCATGCGAAAGCATAGTCGTTTGCTGTGAGTGGTGTGCCATTGGACCATACCATGTTCTCACGGAGGTGGAATGTGTAAACAAGACCGTCATCGGAGACATCCCAGCTCTCTGCTGCTGCAGGAACAGGGTTTGAATTTTCATCCTTCTTTGTGAGACCAACGAGCATAGCACTTGTTACTCTGCCGTCTGCTACATAAGTACCGAGGAGGGAGTTTACTGATGTCGGCTCCATGCCGATATCAAAAACGAGTGTTCCGGACTCAGCTGTTCCGGGATAAAGCTCTGCATTCATGTTCTCTTCTGCGGAAGCTGTAACGCAGGCGCATACAGACATTGTAGCAGCAAGAACCAGAGCAAGAATCTTTTTGAGTTTCATAGTTCTTTTCCTTTCGTTTAATCGAAGTGATTAGTGCTTCGCCAATATAAACTATGCCGTAAGGTCAAAGTCAAGCACAGAATTTCATCTTTTATGTTTTTAACAAAATCCAGAAATTATTATTGTTAATTATTCACATTGACCTTATCCCAGCTGTACAGTTTATAATATATGAAATTTCACTATTATTAATTTAAAAGGCAAATCATGAAAAACGAACTTTTATCCAGCGGTAAATTTGCAGAGTATGTTGGCACCAGCCGCAAAACTCTTATATATTACGATGAAATAGGCTTGCTCAAACCTTATCTTGTAAAAGAAAACGGTTACAGGTATTATCTCACTTCACAGATCTTAGAATTCAGCATAATCAGAGCTTATCAGAATCTCGGACTTAATCTTGATGAAATAAAGCTGGTCCTTGAGGGAAACTCCTCAGAGATTGACGAAATAGTCAACGAAAAGCTCAATGACATTGACAGACAGATAAGAGACCTGGAAATTACAAAGAGAATAGTGCTTCAGACAAGAAAAAGCAGTGAGCTTTTATCCGAGCATGGTCTTGATACGCTTTTCTTTGAGCATCACGATGCCCATAATATAATTATCTCCAGATATGACGGAACTTCAAACCATGCACACACAAGATCTGAACTCGCCGGCGGAATATATTACACCGAGAATGGTCTGGAAACGGAACCATATCATGTATTCCACTTTCCAATGTTCCCCGATGAAAAGACAAACGCTGTAATTGACGAGGGTGATTTCGTCTGTGCCATTATCAACACGATTACAGTTTATGATGCGGTAAAGAAATTCATGTCACTCACAGAAAAAGAAGGCTATAAAATTCAGCCGAGAATATTCTTCTTCGACATGAGCAACGATATGATAATAGACGGAATAAAGGGTTCCATCATAAAAGTACTTGCAAGAATTGAGAATTAAAAATGAGCACAACGTGATTTTTTCGTTGTGCTCATTTATTCTGTGGGTGAGTGAAACGACACTCTCCCCTGTCATTTCTTAATATCACTCTTATTTTACATCTGAATTCAGGATTTCCGTAGCTTATATTTTTCGGCGTTGCTATAATTTCACAGCTTCCGTTTTTGTGGGCAGTGACAACCCCGTTTTCGTCCACTGTGGCGATGCTTTCGTCGGTCGAATTCCATACGAATCCGTCACCTTCAAAGTAAGTGAATTCATCAGGGCCTGCATTGAATCTTGTTACTGCAATCTGCTTTGAACTGCCGACTAACACATCAAAAGCTCTGTCGAAGTTTAATTCTGTGCGGTAATCACCCTCACGAAGATTGATTGAAAGCTTTGTTTCCTCTATATCGTAACACTCACAGATTTCTCCGCTCTCGTTGCTGAATAGCTGACACCAGCCGTAATAATATCTGCTTATAAAACAGCCTATACCCACAGCCGTAAAGCCCATATCTTCGCCGTCTTTTGTTTCGCCCATAATATTTAGCCTGTGCCCCTCGGAGTTTATCCATGCGTTTGTAACCCGTGTGGGATTGGGCTGACCTGCGGCAATATTTTCCGCCACCGCTGTGCCGTAACCCATTATGATATTCGTTCCCTTTGCACCGTTTGGTCTTTCGTGGGCAGGGTAATATTTCACACATATTTCCGCCGCCCTCTGCATGGCTTTTTCCGTCAGGTATTCATCAAGAATAAGCTCCTCTTTTCCCTGAGATACTCTGTATTCATTTGTGAGTTCAAATACCTTCCGGGCGTAATCGTAACGGAACTGCCCTGTTATATTCACATCGTATCTGTCCTCTGAAATCTCTTCGGCATTTATGGGCAGAGATAAAAAAATCATGCAGAAGCAGAGGATTAAAGACAGCAGTAATCTTTTCATAACTCCTCCGTTCTGCATGATATGTTTGTTATTTACTTAAGAACACTCAACTTAAAAAGGTTAATTACCAAGCTCTTTAAAGTACTTCTTGAGGCTTGTGCCGTCTGTACTCGGAGCATGGTCTGTTGCACCTGTGTGGAGAGGTGTCAGGTTGATACCCGCATTCATGAGCAGGGCACCGGAGTAAATCTCACCTGTATCCATATCTTTGTAGAGCTTTGTCGGGTCGAGACCGCGAAGTCTTAAAATGAAGAACGGTGTTCTTCTCTGGCGCATTGTGACAACAGTAACAAGGGTCTCTGTCTTTTCCTCATTTACATACTGCCATGCGCAGTGATATGCATTATCCACAGGCTTGATAAGGCGGTAAAGGTCGCCGAAGTGGATAAGATCGTAATATCTGTGGTATTCCTCAATCTGCTTCTTTACAAGCTCCTTGTCCTCATCACTTAACTTTCTTGGGTCAAGCTCGTAACCGAAAGTACCCATGAGAGCAACATCTCCCCTTGTGGCGAGCGGTGTTCTCGGTCTGTCGGCAACATGGGCGCCCATAGTGGAAACAGGGTAAACAAGGCTTGTTCCGAACTGAATGGAAAGTCTCTCTATGGCATCGGTATCGTCACTTGTCCATATCTGTGGGGAATAATAAAGCATACCTGCATCAAACCTTCCACCGCCGGATGCGCAGTTCTCAAAGAGAACATCAGGGAATTCCCTTGTGAATCTGTCCATAAGCTCATAGGTACCGAGTACGAAGCGATGAAAAACCTCGCCCTGTCTCTCTGCAGGAAGAAGCATGGAAGCTGCCTCTGTGAGGGAGCGGTTGAAGTCCCACTTGATATAATCAATCTTGTTGTTTCTGAATACGGAAGCAATCTGCTCAAAGAGATTGTCCCTTACATCCTGACGGGACATATCGAGAACAAGCTGATTTCTTGCTATGCTCTTCTCTCTGCCCTCAACATGCAGGCACCAGTCAGGGTGGGCACGGTAAAGGTCGGAATCAGGGGAAACCATCTCAGGCTCGTACCATATACCGAACTTGAGACCGAGGGCATTTACTCTCTCTATAAGGGATGAAAGTCCGCCCTTTAATTTATCTGTATTTACGTACCAGTCACCAAGGGAGCTGTCGTCATTGTTTCTCTTACCGAACCAGCCGTCATCCATGACGAGCATATCTATGCCGAGGTCCTTTGCTTCTTCTGCAAAAGCGACGAGCTTATCATCATCGAAATCAAAGTAAGCTGCCTCCCATGAATTGATGAGAACCGGACGGCGAACATCTCTCCATCTGGAGCGGATGAGGTGCTTCATATATAGTCTGTGGAAGGTGTGGGACATACCTGTCATACCCTCGTTGGAGTAAACCATGACCATCTCAGGAGCCTGGAAAGTTTCACCAGGCTCAAGGTGCCAGTTGAATGTCTCAGGGTTGATACCGCCTGTAAAACGGGAACAGCAGCGGCAGTCAACATCAACTTCCATTACAAAGTTTCCGCTGTAAACAAAGTTGAAGCCGTAGCACTCGCCGTGCTCCTCTGTGGCATCGAGACCGATGAGAGCAAGGAACGGGTTATGTTCGTGGGAAGAACCGCCACGCTTGGAGTAAATACCCTGGGTTCCGTGCTGAAGGTTGCGGTGAACCTCTTCCCTCTCCTCGAACCACTCGCCGTAAAGGTTTACCATCTGATAATCCATACCCGGGAAATCGACGGAGCAGGAATATACTTTCTCGAGGTCCATCGCCTTATCGGAAGTATTTGTAACTCTTACACTTCTTGCCATTGCGCCGTAGCCCTCGAATACTGTGTAAATGAGTGTAACAGCGGCACCTGTTACCGCATCCTCTGCGAAAATCTCGAGGGTCTGGGCCTCGTCCTCTCTTGCGAATGTGGCAGGAAGTCCTTCAAGCTGAGGCTTGCCGTCATATATTCTGTGGCCCTTGTAGCGGATGTCTGTTACGGAGTTTCCTGCGGAATTCTTAATCTGAATTGCGCTTGTTCTGAAATCACCTGCGCCGAAAGTCGGATATTCCATCGGAGCAAGGTCCATGGAGAATTCCTGATCGTTGCCGAGACGGTTGTTGATAATCTCGTTGCCCGGGTTATGTGATGTATGCAGACCCTTAAATGCGAGTCCTTTAACATTCATATCGGGAATTTTCGCACCGTAGTAAAGGTGAAGCAGATAACCTTCGTCATAAACCTGAATTATATAGCTGGAAGAAAGTGTATCCAGCTTGAAAAGCATTTCTTTTTCGTTAAAAAGTATTGGCATATTTTACCTCCACACATATTGAATCAAAGATAGATTACCACACAAATTTTTATTTTTCAATAATTAAAGAAAAAGTTTTATTTTTTTTGAAATAGTGTTATAATACCCATGAATTACGCAATTCAAATGTGTGCTTTAAAGAAAGGAATAATAAGAATGAAATACGATGTTTCTGAAGCAGTAAGATATATCGGCTGCGATGATCACGAGATAGACCTCTTTGAGAGTCAGTACATAGTTCCTGACGGAGTTTCCTACAACTCCTACCTCATCATGGATGAGAAAATCGCCCTCATGGACACAGTAGACCGCAGAAAGACAGACGAGTGGTTCCAGAACCTCGAGACTGAGCTTGCAGGCAAGACACCAGACTACCTCGTTGTTCACCACATGGAGCCTGACCACGCTTACAACATTCAGGCTGTATGCAGAAAGTACCCTGAGATGAAGATCGTATCCAACGCAAAGCTTCTTGCTATGATGCCACGCTTCTTCACAGACGATCTTTCCGACAGATATGTAACAGTTAAAGAGGGTGACACTCTCGAGCTCGGTACACATACTCTTACTTTCGTAATGGCTCCGATGGTTCACTGGCCTGAGGTTATGGTATCTTACGAGAGCGCAGAGAAGATTCTCTTCTCCGCTGACGGTTTCGGTAAGTTCGGTGCCCTCGATTATGACGATCCTGAAGGCTGGGACTGCGAGGCAAGAAGATACTACATCAACATTGTAGGTAAGTACGGCGCACAGGTTCAGGCTCTTCTTAAGAAGGCTGCAACTCTTGACATTGCAACAATCTGCCCTCTCCACGGTCCAATCCTCACAGGTGACCTTTCTCACTACATTCAGCAGTATGACACATGGTCCAGCTACAGACCTGAGAAGACTGCAACAACTATCGCTTATGCTTCCATTCACGGCAACACAGCTATTGCCGCAAAGAAGCTCGGTGAGATTCTTGAGAACAAGGGCGAGAAGGTTAAGCTCTTTGACCTTGCCCGTGACGATATGGCAGAGTGCATCGAATCCTGCTATGAGTATGACAAGCTCGTTCTTGCAGCTCCTACTTATGATGCATCCCTCTTCCCTGTAATGGAGGACCTTCTCTATCACCTCAAGATTAAGAACTTCCAGAACAGAAAGATCGGTATCATCGAGAACGGTTCCTGGGCACCTATGTCCGGTAAGCTCATGAAGGCTTATGCCGAGGGTTACAAGAACTGCACAATCGTTGAGCCTATGGTAACAATCGCTTCCACAATGAAAGAAAGCGACATCGAGAAGCTCGAGGCTCTCGCAGACGCTCTTTTAGCTGAGTAATTTAGTATTGATTTATTGCAACAGGGTCACAGAAGAAAAACTGTGACCCTGTTTTATTGTTATATTGAAGTTTTTATTAAAACGTAAACATATACCGGGCATGCAAAAGGCAGAGCCTGATTTAACAAGCCCTGCCTTAGTGTCAAAACTGATTTATTTGGTAAAACGGATTTTTCCGATAAGTGGAAGCTCCTTTGCCTGGCCGTTGATTGCATTGCAGATTCCAAGCACCATAAATGTTATTCTTAAAATAAGAAGAAGGGTACGTACAACTCCCCATATACCGTAAAGAAGGCCTGAGCCGAGGAGTATTCCCATGAGCACATCGATTACATCAATGGCAATTCCCACCGCAAAAAGAGCGAAACCCTGGTAGAGGTGGAACTTTACATAGTCTGACTTTCTCCAGAAAAGAAGCGGAATGATAAGGAAAGCTCCGAAATAACATACAGCAGCCTTCAGCTTGTTTTTTGAAACATCGAGTAAGTTAAATTCTTCTGTGTGATTGTAATTATTGGACATGACTGTTCTCCTTTGATTTGTATTTTAAAATGTAATGCCGCCGCTCTTGTCAAAGAGCTGTTTTGTCTCGGCTTTAAGTCCTTTGTATTTGTTTGATTCAAGGTAAGGATCCTCAGAGAGAATTTTGTTTGCCGCCTCCTGTGCCTCTTTCATGGTGTCCATGTTGCCCAGCATATCGGCAATTTTGAGCTGTGGCAGACCATGCTGACGCTCTCCGAAGAAATCACCGGGACCCCTTAGTTTCAGGTCAATCTCCGCAATCTCGAAACCGTTGGAGTGGGCACACATGGTTTTCATTCGTGTTACGGCCTCCTGGTTCTGAGCATCACTGATTAATATACAGTATGACTGGTGCTTACCTCGTCCTACTCGGCCACGAAGCTGATGAATCTGAGAAAGACCGTAACGTTCGGCGTTCTCTATCATCATTATTGTGGAGTTGGGCACGTCAACGCCGACCTCGACAACGGTTGTGGAAACAAGTATCTTCAGCTTATTCGCAGAGAAATCATCCATAACGGCATCTTTTTCCGCCGCCTTCATCTTGCCGTGAACCACGCCGATATATTCCTCGGGGAAATAGCTCCTGAGCATCTCGGCATATTCGTTTACACTCGCCATATCTGATTCGCTCTCATCGATGAGCGGACAGATTATGAATGCCTGTCTGCCCTCCGCTATCTGTGCGGAAATAAAATTGTAGATATCCCTGCGACTCTCTGTTCTGCGCCATACGGTGCGAATTTTCTGTCTGCCGGGAGGAAGCTCGTTGATAATGGAAATATCAAGGTCGCCGTAAATCATCAGAGCAAGTGTTCTCGGAATTGGTGTAGCCGACATAACAAGAGTGTGCGGATTATCCGCCTTGCCGGCAAGAGCGGAACGCTGATTTACTCCGAATCTGTGCTGCTCGTCTGTAATTACAAGACCGAGGTTTGCGTACTCCACACCATCACTTATCAGAGCATGAGTACCCACAATGAGCTGTGCATCGCCATTTTTAATCTGCTCGAGGGCAAGTTTCTTTGCCTTACCCTTTACGGAGCCCGTAAGCAGAACAACATTTATCATGCAGGGCTCAAGGAGTTTCTTAAGAGATTCATAGTGCTGATTTGCGAGAATCTCCGTAGGTGCCATCATGGCCGCCTGATATTTATTCCTGATGGCATTGTAGCACAAAGCCGCCGCAACTGCGGTTTTACCGGAACCAACATCACCCTGAACCAGGCGGTTCATCGGATTATCGGACATCATATCCGCCACAGATTCGGCTATTGCCCTCTTCTGGGCATTGGTAAGCTCGAAGGGTAGAAGTTCTGTGAATTCATCGGTGTAATCCTTCTCAAACCGGTGGGTATTCTCCGCCTTGACACGCTGACGTATTCTTCTCAATCCCAGCTGAAGCACCAGCAGTTCCTCAAAAATAAGCCTTCTCGAAGCTATGGCAAGTGCCTCGCTGTCAAGAGGAAAGTGGATATTATTAAGGGCATAATCCAAAGTGCAGAGCTCATACTTCTGCCTTATCTCGGCAGGTATTGGGTCCGCCATGGGGTCGGGAAGCATTGCAAGACAGTCACGAACCGCATTGCGTACGGTGTTTATCTTGAGTCCGCTTGTAAGCGGATAAACAGACACCATCTCCCGGTATTTCGCTTCGGTGACATATACCGGGGAATTCATCTCCACTGTGGAGAAAGAGCGGTTCACCTTGCCACGGAAATAGTAGGTCTCACCTTCGTTTAATACAAACGGAGTGTAATTGGAGTAGGCCATACGGTTATTCGGCGGGCGGTAAAAGAAGGTTATTCTCATATCGCTTATTCCGTCGGTGACATCTGTTTTGTATATGTTCATTCCACCTGCCGCCCTTGTTACCCTAAGGGGCATGAGAACGGTGGCCTTAATTACATTCACATCATCGGGAACCGCCTCGTTAATCTCAACCACATTGCTCCAGTCCTCGTAATTCCGAGGATAAAGCCTTAATAAATCTCCTGCGGTGGGTGCGCCTATTTTTGTAAAGAGTTTGGCTGTTTTTTCGCCAACGCCTTTGATTTTATCTATGGGTATGCTGAATAAAGATGCCGTAAGCGCACCTCCTTTCTATTAAAAAGGAGGCCACAGAAAATTGTGACCTCCTGCTTCTTTTAATTGAATTATTCTACAGAGAGAATGTAGTAGTAAACAGGCTGACCGCCGTTAACAAGTGTAACCTCGGTATCTTTACCGCCAAGTTTCTTCTCAATCTTCTCATATACAGCCTGAGCCTCATCTTCTGTGATGCCGTTACCGTAAATAATTGTTACGAAACCTGTGTTCTTGTCCATAAGCTCCTTGGCAACCTTGTAGAGGGCATCTGCAGGGTTCTTCTCGATGTACTCCATCTTGCCGTTTACAAGACCTAAGATGTCGTTCTCGTGTATCTTGTGTCCGCCGTACTCAGAATCTCTTGCCGCAAATGTTACAAGACCTGTCTGAGTAGCTCTTGCGGCATCCATCATAAGCTCACGGTTCTCATCTGTCTGCTCATCCGGATCAAATGCAAGCATAGCGGAAAGTCCCTGTGGAATTGTTCTTGTCGGAACAACAACAACACGTCTGTCTGTTGCGAGAGGAATTGCCTGCTCTGCCGCCATGATGATGTTCTTGTTGTTAGGAAGAACATAAACAACCTTTGCAGGTGTTGCGAGAACAGCCTCGAGAATGTCGTCTGTTGATGGGTTCATTGTCTGACCGCCGCTTACAACATGTGTGCAGCCGAGGTCTGTAAAGAGAGACTCTACACCCTCACCTGCGGCAACAGCTACAAAACCGTAGTCCTCTGTCGGCTCTGCCTTAGGGAGCTTCTTCTCCTCTTTCTTTGCCTCGAAAGCCTTCTTTGCCTTCTCGTTCTCCTCTGCGGCCTTTCTGTGCTGCTCCTTCATGTTCTCAATTTTGACTGTAAGGAGCTGGCCGTACTCGAGAGCCTTCTGAAGGGCATTACCCGGGTTCTCTGTATGAACATGAGTTTTGATGATTTCTTCGTCGTCTACAACAACAACGCAGTCACCGATAGTCTCAAGGAAAAGTCTTAACTCGAGCGGATCCTTGTCGCACTCAGGGTCTCTGCCTACGATGAACTCTGTGCAGTATGTGAAATTGATGACCTCGTCAAACTCTGCGGCAACGGATGCGAAGAACTCAGCTGTCTCCTCGTCTTTGGAAGCACCTGCTGTGCCGCTTGTCTCCTCCTCGATCATAACGCCGTCAGCGAATACGGAACGCATACCCTCAAATATAAGGCAAAGTCCCTTACCGCCGGCATCTACAACGCCTGCCTTCTTGAGTACAGGGAGAAGCTCAGGTGTTTCTGCAAGAGCCTGCTCTGCACCGGAGCAGATTGCACCCCATACATAAACAGGGTCGTTATCAATATCGGCTGCGCTGGCACCTACTTCACTTGCAACTCTTGCAACTGTGAGGATAGTACCCTCGGTTGGCTTCATAACTGCCTTGTATGCGGCTTCAACACCCTGAGTGAGTGCGCTGACAAGAGCGAGACCGTCTGCCTCTTCCTTACCCTCGAGACCCTTGGAGAAGCCTCTGAAAAGAAGGGAAGAAATAACACCGGAGTTTCCTCTTGCACCGCGGAGCATGGCGGAAGCTGTTTTCTTTGCTACCTCTTCAACTGTTGCATCATCGGGAATCTCCTCGAGAACAGCCTTTGCGGCAGCGATGGTCATGGACATATTTGTACCTGTGTCTCCGTCAGGTACCGGGAAAATGTTGAGATCGTCAACATGCTTTTTTGCGTTGATAATGTTGTTTGCACCTGAGATGACAGCATCTCTGAGCTTTGCACCGTTTATCATATTATTACATCCTTTCACCCGCTGTTGCGGAATTTAAGAAAAATAGTTTGCATAACATTACTCACTATGTATATTAACACAGTTTTTATCAAAATACAACATATTTAAGAAACGCCCTTATGCAAAATAGCTCAAAATATTTAATTTAGTAAATAAATTCTGATTATCTGAGGCTTAAACGCTCAATGGATAATGCTTTTCCTGTTTTATCGTCAGCCTTAATCAGGACACAATCCATTTTTGACGGTCCCTGTTCGTAGTCAAAACGCACCGGAAGCTTTGTTTTACACTTTCGAATGACAAGCTCTTTTTTTACACCCAGTACAGACTCAATACAGCCGGTCATGCCGACATCTGAGATATACGCTGTACCCTCGGGCAGTATGCACTCGTCGGCTGTCTGAACATGAGTGTGAGTACCGACAACAGCAGTTACCCTGCCGTCAAGGTAGTATCCGAAAGCACGTTTCTCTCCTGTTGCCTCCGCGTGGAAATCAACAAGCTTGATTTTCGGTAAATCCGGGTCATCGAGAATTTCATCTATCACATCAAAAGGACTGTCGAAGCTGTCCATGTATATCTGTCCGATAATGTTTATAACGCATACCTGAGTTCTGCCCATGTCAAGCACACACACACCGTAACCCGGGGCGCCCACAGGGAAATTCGCCGGGCGTATGCAGGTGTCTGTCATATCGAGATAATCGTAAATCTCCGGGCGGCGGTAGGTATGGTTTCCTGTGGTTATAACATCTACACCGCTGTCAAAGAGGAATCTTGCGGAAGCCGGTGTTATTCCATTGCCATCGGAAGAGTTCTCTCCGTTGGCAACAACCACATCAATTCCCATCTCTCTTTTTAACTTTGGAAGTATATTGCGCAGATGCTTTGAGCCATTACCGCCCACAACATCGCCTATCATAAGTATATTCATGTAAAATCAGTCTTTCTATCTGTCTTGGCAGTTTATTTATATACAATTATATAATAAGCAGACATATAAATAAAGCGTTATTTGAATATAAAAAAGAGACCGGCGAACCGATCTCTTAATTTTCCTGATTATTTAGCAAAATCAACTGCTCTTGATTCACGAATCATGTTGACCTTAATCTGACCCGGATAGCTCATTTCAGCTTCTATCTTCTGGCAGATTTCTCTTGCGAGGAGAGTCATCTTTTCATCGTTGATAACATCAGGCTTAACGAGAACACGAATTTCTCTGCCGGCCTGAATTGCGTAACATCTTTCAACACCCTCGAAGCTCTGGGTAATTTCCTCAAGCTTCTCGAGACGCTTGATGTAGTTCTCAAGATTCTCTTTTCTTGCACCCGGTCTTGCTGCGCTGATTGCATCGGCTGCCTGAACAAGACATGCAATAACTGTTTTTGCCTCAATATCACCGTGATGTGCTGCAATAGCATGAATAACAGCTTCGCTCTCTTTATACTTTCTTGCAACATCTACACCGATGTCAACGTGGCTGCCCTCAATCTCATGGTCGAGAGCCTTGCCTATGTCGTGAAGTAAACCTGCACGGCGGGCAATTGTAGGATCGAGTCCGAGTTCGGATGCCATCAATCCTGCGAGGTATGCAACCTCAAGTGAGTGATCGAGTACATTCTGTCCGTAGCTGGTACGATAACGCAGACGACCAAGCAGACGAACCAGTTCATGGTTGATTCCGTTAACTCCGGCAGAAATAACTGCTCTTTCACCTTCTGATTTGATAGTAGCCTCAACCTCACGGCGGGCCTTATCTACTGTTTCCTCTATCCTTGTAGGATGAATTCGTCCGTCCTGAACGAGTTTTTCGAGGGCAACTCTCGCAATTTCACGTCTTACAGGTTCGAAGCTGGAAATTGTGATAGCCTCAGGGGTATCATCAATAATCAGGTCTACTCCTGTCAGATTTTCAATAGCTCTGATGTTGCGTCCTTCACGGCCTATGATACGGCCCTTCATCTCATCATTTGGAAGAGGTACTACACTGATAACCGCTTCAGATACATGATCTGCAGCACATCTCTGTATTGCCAGAGAGATAATCTCTCTTGCCAGTTTATCTGAATCCTCTTTGGTCTGCTGTTCATATTCCATAATCTTAACAGCCTTCTCATGGCTTAACTCTCCATCGAGAGTATCGAGAAGATATGTTCTTGCCTGATCGGCAGTAAGACCTGAAATTCTCTCGAGCATCTCAAGCTGACTCTTTTTGATTGTTTCTGCCTCTTTGAGTGCATCGTCGGCTTTCTTCAGCTTACCATCGAGCTGAACTTCCTTTTTCTCGTAATTCTCAATTTTACGATCGAGATTTTCCTCTTTCTGGACAGCTCTTCTCTCCTGGCGCTGAATCTCCTTGCGGCGTTCGTTAAGTTCTTTCTCGGCATCGTTACGGAACTTCTGAACTTCCTCTTTGCCCTCAAGCACAGATTCTTTCTTCTTTGCCTCTGCTTCTTTTACAGCATCGTTTACTATTCTCTCGGCCTCTTTTTCGGCAGAACCTATGGCTGCTTCAGCAACCTGCATTCTGTGTTTGATTCCGAGTTTATAGCATATAAATCCGGCTGCTGCGGCAGCAACGACAATCAGAATAATCGAAAGATAAATCGGCATACGGCACCTCCTTTTCTTAAACTAAAATATAGAAAAATCATTAGTCAGAAATTCAAGGGTGCGTTAATCCCTTATGAAATGCAATTTCTAAATTAGAAATATAGATGATTGCATTTGAGATTATTTTACAACAATTCGGTAAAAGTGTCAAGTTAAGCGAGGAGTGTTGAATAACGTGCGGATGTAAAAAAATACGTTAAGTTTTTCTATAATTTTCACAAAAGAAATCACCGGTTTATTGTTCATCAACAACTGACGAAACACACGTTGATTTATTTTCGAACACATAGGAAAACGAAAACACAACCTTATTACAGGCTGTGCTTTATGGATTTATTCCGCATTATTGATTTATTTGGTAAGCATCTGCCGTCTTTCTTTGTAGTCCGGGAAAACACTTTCAACTATACTCCAGAACTTCTTTGAGTGGTTAAGTTCCTTCAGGTGGGCTATCTCATGAACTATCACATAGTCAATTGCTTCCTCGGGATAAAGCATGAGATACAGAGAGATATTGATGTGTCTCTTATCGGTACAGCTGCCCCAGCGATGTTTTGCCGAGGTTATGGTGATTTTTACCGGAGGCTCGATATTCATCATTCGACAGTAGTATTCTATTTTTCCGGGAACTATTAGTTTTGCCTTTTCACGAAGCTCGGCGGTTTTTTCCTCACTCACTCTGTAAGTGAGCTTCTCCTTTTTCGCATTCTGAACACGGTGAATCCACTCGGTCTCAGAGGCAACGAATCTGAATATCCTTTCTCTGCTTGCATTCCAGGGACTTCTCACCTCACAGTTACCGTCACGGTCTATGAAAATACTGAGTTTCTTTCTGCCCCTGCGTCTTTTTATTTCAAAATCTATTCCGTCGATATGTTCTTTACTCATTTATCTTTTCGAGAGCTGTTTTAATCTCTGTTTCATCGGCTGTGTTCATATATTTAATCAAAGCATTGGTGCTTATGTGAGTAGGAAGTCCGAGAAGTTTAACAAATTTCTCTTTCTTTGCCTTGGAGTTCTCTCCGCCTGTAAGACCAAGATTAAAGAGATCTGCGGATTTATAGATTATATCCCTCGGCTTTTTCTCTCCCATATCAAGAGCTCCGCTCTTTCTGAGAGCCTCTATGATGAGCTTACTCTCCACCCCCTCAACACCCAGGGTACCCTCTTTGGAAGGGCTAGATTTGCGCTTTTCCTTGCCCTTAATCTGTGGAATGTAGGCATTTGCTATGTATTCTTCTCTGACAAAACCGCGAAGGTGATTTCTTATCATAAAACCGGCTGAATCGGAGTCTGTGATAATCAGGAGACCTCTCTCCTCAGCGAGTTTCCGAATATAAGCCTTTTTTTCCGCATTTCTGAATATTCCGAAACCCTCGGTGGTGATAATCAGCCCGTCAATGATATTTTCCAGCTTGATTTTATCGTACTTGCCTTCAACAATAATCGCACGGCTTATTTTAAGCTTTTCCATAACGGCTCCTGTTCTCACCCTTTGTTATCATGATAATTTTCGCTATGAGCTGTTCAAGAAGTACAGCGGAATCCGCCCTTGAACTTTTCATGAGTGCATCTGTTTCAAGACAGGCGGAAAGGCATAATCTCAACTGATCAGTGGTGAGACCTCTTGAATTTTTTGCTATCTTATCCAACCTCCACGTATTTTTACTATATGATTTAGGATCATAATCAATCTCAGTTGGTTTTAGTCCTGATTCTATAGCTGCTCTGACTCTATACATATCAATATAATTATTCGACAATGTATATACTATTCTTATTGGTTCTTCCTTTGCTTCAAGCATACGGAAAATAATATCAAAAGCCTTACTGTAATTGTTTATATTAATAGCATCCACTATTTCATATACTTTTTCATCAAGACTTTTTGCTATCATTAAATCAATATCTGACTCATTAATTTCTCGCCCATAGCAAAATGCACATATCTTATCTATTTCGCTATACACTAATTTGAGTGGAGCAAATATTTTTGTTATTTTCTTTTTATTCCTTGAATCTTTTGAAACTTCTACATTTCTTCTGTTTCCTATTCGTTCCAAAAACTTTTTTGCGTTATATTTAGATATTTCCGAACCATTCGCTTTAACTCTTGATAAAATCATCGGAATCAACTCGTCTTCATTCTGAACCTCATAGTTGACAACCGCACCTACTTTTTCAGCCTTTTTCAGAAACTTAGTCCAGTTATTCTTTTTTGCCTTTTTGTTCTCTTCTTTTTGTTTATCGTTATCCTCATCATTTGCATTTTCTTCTGATGAATCACCGGATTTTCCGCTGACATTATCAAAAGTTGGGTATGCAAAAATAAGCACAGTCATATCGGAGAGATTATCAAGCAGTTCTTCAAGCTTTCTATATTCAGTTTCATTTATGGCATCTTTTCCGCTGAGCGGATAATCATTAACAACAATAACTTTCCTGTCAGCAAAAAAAGGCAGAGAAAGTGCCGCATCAGCTATTGTATCTATGCCTGAATCCGAAGAGAATTCCATTAAATTAAATTCAGTAAAATTTTCCGGTGCAAACTTTTTTATCAGTTCCTGAGTACGCAGTTTTACAGCAAATTTTTCTTCACCATAAAGAACATAAAGAGGATAAATTACCCCAGACTTCAGATTTTCCTTAAGTTCTTTTGCATCCAGTTTCGGCATAATCTCACCCTCATCTCATAAATCTCAGTGAGCCGTTATTCTCAAGCCTGATAATTATACTCTCGCCGTTTTCTGTGAGAATATAATTGCCCGAGGCGGCGTTCTCCAAATCTTTCGGTATTATATCACTTTCGGCAATTATCGTAAAGTCTGCGCTGTTCTCCTCATCTGTATCCGAACAGATAAATATATCCATATCATCAAACTCCGTATATCTCTTCTCGAACCTTATACCGAGTTTAATACCATTAAAATCGGTATACTCAACAGGTTTTTCAGCCCTGAGTATATTTTCGCTGAGATTTATCCACTTGCTGCTGTTCATGTTTTTTCTTAACGTTATGGAGTTTACTGTATTACACGATAATTTTTTGAGTTCATTTTTCATGCTGAAATAAGAATAGTTATCCGTGGAAAATATATCAGCTTCTCTGTTTTCCACCAATGCCACGCTGTATCCTTTTTCAGAAGGACAGATTACCACATATTTCCCGTTATTCACGCTGAAATACTCGCAGACAGAAGCACCCAGCAGTATTGCCATACAGAATACAGCAGCAATTCCCCTGTTTTTTCGCAGGAAAAACAGGCTTGCTGTCAGCACAAGCGTTACCGCCGCCGCTGTACATGACCCAAGAAGACTCACCGAACCGAAATTAATATTCGATGCCCATTTGCAGTAATCCATCATAAATCCGGATATAATAAGAGATATTATTCTTGTTGGAATGATAAGAAAATGGAATGAAGCGGGAATAACCGCAAATATCAGACCGCAGTATATGATGATTGACGACGGCAGACTGAGAACACATCCGCTGAGTATTGCAACAAACGAAGACGCCCCACCGTTAAGAAGTGTTATGGGCATAATCATCACATTGGCGGCAATACCCACACTAATAAGGGAAACCAGTGCTTTATAACCATCTTTCAGAAAACCCGGAATTCCGTTTATGTCCATGGGTTTTGACAGGAATTCGAAAACAGACGAAGCAAACATTTCTATTCCGAATACAGCAAGAAACGAATATATGAAAGAATATCCGAACACAGCAAAGGGATTGGCAAGCAGGATAAGAAATGCCGCAGTAAATATTGATGTTAATGCATCGTAGCGATAACCGAACATTTTACCGAGTGTGCATATAAAAAACATTATTCCCGCACGCATTACCGATGTGGAAAATCCTGTTACCAGCATGAACGCAAAAACAAATATCAGCTGAAGCAGATATACCGGTCTTTTTGAAATCGGAAACAGCCCCAGGAAAAGACCGAGAAATGCCGCCGCACTTGCAAGATGCATACCTGAAACAACCAGTATATGTCCGGCGCCGGAAAGGCTGAAATCAGAATCAATATCTCTCGGTAAAAATCTGTCATTTCCGAGAAGAAGTGCATCTGTGAATTCGGCTGTAAGGGAATCAAAACAGCAGTACAGCCTTTTCTCGAAATAACGACGAATATTCGACAGAAATCTTCCCGGGTGAAAATTTTCATTCTCATATGCGGAAAAATATTCGGTTTTTGCAGAGAGAGAAATACCGTCGGTAAAATCTCCGCCGAGTTCCGCTTTTATCGGACTGAACACCGCTTCGACAGAATACATATCACCTATATCCACATGGGTGAGCAAAGTTTCACGGGACGAAAAAAGAAAATCACAGTCTGTTTCTTTGCCGTTTTCGTCTGTTATTTTCAAGGCTCTCAGTTTCAGTTTTTCCGACGTGGAATAATAACTGATGTCCTCAACAGTTCCGTAAACCGTATATGTTCTGCCATCTGCAAAGCTGTGGTTATTTTCCACATATAAACCGAACCTGAGGGCGCAGAAAAGCAGCGCAAGACCGCAAAAGCCCAGCGCCGCCGTAATTACATCTGTACTGATATTTCTGGCTTTGGATACAGCAAATGATATACCTGCCAGACAAAGAGCCACACCCATTCCAATGAAACAAAAACCAGATGTACCCAAAACACAGGCCATGAGGCATCCAAACAAAAAGGATGCACCGCAAACAGCAAGAGATCTTGTCATAACAGGTCATCCTTTCGTAATAATTTCTGATTAAAGCAGTGCAAGAATATCCTCGATGAGCTTATCGGAATTCTCACTCCTTGTTGCCCAGCTGGTGCATATTCTGATTGCACTCTCGTCCTCACCCTCTTTGCTCCAGAAAGCTGTGAGGTACTTCTCGTTTATCTTAGCGATAACGCTGTCCTTGAGGATAGGGAAAATCTGGTTGGATTCAGGCTCTGCGAGGAATCTTACACCTGCACCCTTGAGAGCATTGGCAATCTTGAAAGCCTCGTCAATGGCATGCTTTGAAACCTGCCAGTAAAGTCCGTTCTCGAAGAGAGCGTAGAACTGTATTCCCAAAAGTCTGCCCTTTGCGAACATTCCGCCCTTCTGCTTGATAAGGTAGCGGAAATCCTCCTTGAGAGCCGGATTTGTGATGACAACAGCCTCACCCATCATGGCTCCTACCTTTGTGCCGCCGATGTAGAAGGCATCACAGAACTCACAGAGATCAGCGAGTGTAACATCATTCTTAGGAGACATGAAAGCGTAACCGAGGCGTGCGCCGTCAAGGTAAAGGTAAAGACCGTACTTCTTGCATACATCGCTTAAAGCCTTGAGCTCCGCCCTGGTGTAAACAGCACCGTTCTCTGTGGAGTCTGAGATGTAAACGAGCTTAGGCTGAACCTGGTGCTCATGGGTCTCATCGTTCCAGTGAGCGTTCACACAGTTCTCAACGGATTCTGCGGAGAGCTTTCCGTCAGGACCGCAGTCAAGGGCAATAACCTTGTGACCTGTAGCCTCAATGGCACCGGACTCATGAACATTGATGTGACCTGTCTTTGCGGCCATGGCACCCTGATGAGGTCTTAAAGCGGAGGAAATAACAGTGAGATTGGCCTGAGTTCCACCCACGAGGAACTGAACATAGACGTCGTCTCTGCCACATTCCTTTTTGATGAATTCCCTTGCCTTCTCGCAGTATTCGTCCTCGCCGTAGCCTACGGTCTGCTCGAAGTTTGTCTTTGTGAGTAAATCTATAATAGCAGGATGTGCTCCTTCGGTGTAATCGCAGTTAAAACAAATCATGATAAAATTCTCTTTCTTTCTTAATTTTGACGGGAAATGACGGAAAATTAAAGTTTTCGTCCACCTTTTTCAAAAGGTGGCAGAGCTCGAGACAGAGTCTCGAAGCAGATTCGATGAAGTCGGCAAAAAACGCAAACGCAATGCAAAGCATTGCAACAAAAATAAACCAGTCGAAGAGCCGAGAAAATGCAAAGCATTTTTGAGCAATTTCTACGGACCTCCTGAGCATAGCTTTCCGAGGAGAAATACTTCTCCTGTCCACCTCATCAGTCTGAGCGTATGTACGCTCAGCCACCTTCCCCAGAGGGGAAGGCAAAATATTATCAGGCAAAGTTTGCCTCTTCATCCAAAGGCTTCCCCATGACTGGGGAAGCTGGCGAGTTTTGTTTTGCAAAACGAGACTGATGAGGAGAAAAGCTTTCCACTATATGCTGCTCTACTCCGACAAAGTCGGACATAACAAGCTTGCCTCTTTGCCAAAAACTCTTAATTCTTAATTGGATAAACCCGTCTTTTCCATTTTATCACCATTTTTGTAAGTGTCAACATTTATAAGGGGCAATATCACCGCAAAAACATATAATAAAAGGGCAGAATTGTAGCAATTACCGAAGTTTTACGGTGTAAAGAAAAAAACTTGACACCTTGTGCTCCATATAGTATAATAACCAGGCTGTAAAGAAAAAATCTTTACACTTAGTTTTTCAGGAGGAGCATCATGGCTAAAGATTTAAAAGTATCCGTACTTCTGGATTTCTACGGACAGATGCTGACCCCTACTCAGCGTGAAGTCACAGAAAGTTACTATTACGACGATCTCTCCCTCGCAGAGATAAGCGAAGAGAGAGGAATCACCCGACAGGGCGTAAGAGACGCCATAAAGCGCAGTGAAAAAGAGCTCTCCGATATGGAGGACCGTCTGGGTCTTGTAAAGAGATTCAGAGAAACCGAGCTGGCTCTCACAAGAATATGTGACGATGCCCTTGCCATTAAAAAGGCAAACGGCGGTGCTAATTCCGAGATTGATAAGCTCGTAAGCGATATAATCGGCACAACAGCGGCGCTGGTAGAATCACAGGAATAATATCTATTATATAGAGGAATAAGATTATGGCATTTGAAGGTCTTGCAGATAAGCTGGCAAATTCCTTTAAAAAGTTAAGAAGCAAGGGTAAGCTCACAGAGTCTGATGTTAAGAGCGCAATGCGAGAAGTCAGGCTTGCTCTTCTCGAGGCCGATGTAAACTACAAAGTAGCCAAGGACTTCACAGCCAAGGTTACAGAGAGAGCTGTCGGCGAAGAGGTTATGCAGTCTTTAACCCCTGCACAGATGGTTATCAAAATCGTTAACGAAGAGCTTACAGGTCTTATGGGCGGTGACACCGAGAGATTAAACTCCCCTGCTCACCCACCGGCAGTTGTAATGATGGTCGGTCTTCAGGGTGCAGGTAAAACAACCCACGCCGCAAAGCTCTCAAAAATGCTTAAGAGCCAGGGTCACAGACCTATGCTCGTTGCAGGCGATATTTACAGACCTGCCGCTATCAAGCAGTTACAGGTTGTAGGTGAACAGGCAGAAACTCCTGTTTTTGAAAAAGGAACTCAGGACCCTGTAAAAACCTCACTCGAAGCTATCCGTCACGCAAAGGACTACGGTAATGACTATGTTATCATAGATACAGCCGGTCGTCTTCAGATTGACGAAAAGCTCATGGATGAGCTTAAAAGAATAAAAGAAGCGGTTAACCCGACAGATATACTCCTCGTTGTAGACTCCATGACAGGTCAGGAGGCAGTTAATGTTGCAAAGACATTTGATGATCTTCTCGACATTACAGGCGTAATCCTCACCAAGCTCGACGGTGACACAAGAGGCGGTGCCGCTCTCTCAATCAAGGCTGTTACAGGCAAGCCGATTAAATTTGCAGGTACAGGCGAAAAGCTCTCCGACCTTGAGATTTTCCACCCTGACAGAATGGCCTCAAGAATACTCGGCATGGGCGACGTGCTCACCCTCATCGAAGAAGCTCAGATGAAGCTCGACGAAGAGCAGGCCGTTAAAACCGCTGAGAAGATTATGCAGAACCGCATGGATCTCAACGATATGCTCGAGCAGTTCAATCAGGTTAAGAAAATGGGACCAATCAAGGGTATTCTCTCAAAGATGCCGGGAATCAAAAATGTTGATGACCTCGACATCGATGACAGAATCATGGACAGAAATGCGGCAATCATTCTCTCCATGACACCTGCCGAAAGATCCAACCCGGATATCATCGATGCAAAGCGCCGTAAGAGAATTGCGGCAGGCTGCGGACAGAAGGTTGAAGATGTCAACAGACTTCTCAACCAGTTCAGACAGATGCAGAAAATGATGAAATCCTTCTCCGGCAAAAAAGGCCGCAGAAAGTTAAAGCAGTTATCTTCCATGGGCAACATGGGCGGTATGGGTGGCATGCCACCGTTTGATATGTGATAATATTATCCTGATTTAGGGTAAATATTGATAAATTATTCTTATTTTTATATTTTTGGAGGAAATTAACCATGGTTAAAATCAGACTCAGAAGAATGGGCGCTAAGAAGAATCCTTTCTACAGAATCGTTGTTGCAGATTCCCGTTATCCAAGAGATGGCCGTTTCATCGAGGAGATCGGCTACTACGATCCAATGCAGGAGCCAAGCGTTGTTAAGGTAAACGCTGAGAAGGCTAAGGACTGGATGGCTAAGGGTGCTCAGCCAACAGATACAGTTAAGTCTCTCTTCAAGAAGCACGGTGTTATCGACTAATCACTTGTTTTCAGTGAAAGGGTACTGACATGCAGGAACTTCTTAAAACAATAGCTCAGGGACTCGTTGAGAATCCTGATGAGGTCGAGGTTAAGGTTGACGAAAACCCTAACGGATCTCTCGTATTCCACCTTCATGTTGCAGAGAGTGACATGGGCAGAGTCATCGGTAAGCAGGGCAGAATCGCAAAGGCTATCAGAGTTGTTATGCGTTCTGCAGCTACCAGAAGCAATACAAAAATCTCTGTTGAGATTGACTGAGAAAATTTACCGACTTCGATTTCCGAAGTCGGTTTTTTCTTTTTGTTTGACTAATCAAAACAATGGGGCTATACTGATTATTGTGCTTTTATGTGCACAGAATATATTTTATAAGGTGAGTTCATAAATGAAAAACATCAAGAAAATTTCAGCATTATTACTGCTGATTACCCTTACCATGAGCATTTTTACGGGATGCTCCGAGAAATCAAGCTACGCAAAAAAGCAGGAAGGCACCTATGTAGCCGACACTTTCGAGATCGATGCCCCCGAGGGCTGGATGCGCAACGAGCGTTACGCAAATCAGGTTATCTTCTGCACAAAGGATTACCCCGACGACACAAAGTCATACATCTCCGTGGGCTGGACCGACGAAGCTCAGCTCGATGTATTAAGAGATTATAAAGATTCAATTATTTCAAACATATTGAACAGCCTTGAGGAACAGCTCGGCGAAAATTGCGGTGCCGCAGTAAATGTGTATGAGGATACCGAGGTAAACGGCTTCGACTGTGTACACATGGTCACAGCCTACACCAACGAGGGCATGGCTTTCACTCAGGACAGCTACACTTTCGATTCCTCCACAGGATCTGTCACATTACAGATGGTAAGAGCCGGTGGTAATGAGTTCGCCGAAGCTTTTGATAATACATTAAACTCCATAGTCATAAAATAAAGGAGATTACCATGAAAACTCTTGAACAGATGAAAAGAGAGTACGCAGAAGTACTTATTAAAATAGGCGTTGCCCTCAAAGAAGGCCAGAAGCTCGTTGTTGAGTGCCCTGTCGAGCATGCTGATTTCATGCCGATACTCGCAGAGGTAGCCTACGAGAACAAGTGTGGCGGTCTTGTCACCCTATATGTCAATGAAAAGGTGGAGAGAATCTCCGCCGAAAAGCTCGTGGAAAACTACGAGGACCCAATGAAGCCTGTCTCCGATTACTACGCAGAGCAGGGCGCCGCTTCCATAAGACTGACAAGCCCCAACTTAAAGGCAATGGAGGGCATGGCTCCCGAGGCGGTCAAGGCTTACACCACAGCTGTAATCGGCAGAAGACGAGGCTTCAAGAAAATCGCCGGGGAATCAGGCGGAACCATAGCCTGCCTGCCGGGCAAAGCATGGGCAGAGCTCGTCTTCCCTGAAATTGAGGACGAAGCAGAGCGCATAAATGCCATGTGGGATATTGTCCTCTCCTGCGTAAGATGCAAAGAGGAAAACCCCATTGAAGCATGGCAGAACTTCATGGCAAGAACAGGCGAAAGAAAGAAAAAGCTCGACGAAAAGAAGTTCATCGAGTTCAGATACAAGAGCGATAAATCAGACTTCACTGTGGAACCTGCCGAGGGCAGTGTATGGATGGGCGGATGTGTCGAAACTCCGAACAGAGTTTATGTTCCGAATATCCCCACAGAGGAGGTTTTCCAGACTCCTCACAAGTATAAAGTGAACGGTGTTATCGGTGCTGTTATGCCCCTCGTTTACTCAGGCCAGCTCATCGAGGATATAAAGCTTGAGCTTAAGGATGGCAGAATCGTAAACTACAGCGCAAGCCGTGGAGAAGATGTGCTTAAAACCATAATCGAGACAGACGAGGGATCTCACTACTTAGGTGAGATGGCGTTTATCGATGTCTCCTCCCCCATCTCATCACAGGGCAGGGTGTTCTACACAACCCTCTACGATGAGAACGCATCATGCCACATGGCAATCGGTAACTCCTACGCCCCGCCTATGAGTGACGAGGAAATGGAGGCAAAGGGCTATAATAAATCAGGCGTGCATGTCGATTTCATGATAGGCGACGACAGCATGGATATTGACGGAAAAACTCAGGACGGCACATGGGAGCCGATATTCAGAAAGGGACATTGGGCAATATAATGGATATAATCTACGAGAGAAAACCTTTTTACTATGAAACAGACCGCATGGGAATAATCCACCACTCAAACTATATCAGATGGTTTGAAGAGGCAAGAATCTACTATATGGAGCAGATGGGTTACCCCTACCGCAGAATTGAGGACGAGGGAATAATTATCCCCGTAACAAATGTGGACTGCAATTACAAGAGCATGACAAGATTCGGTGAAACCGTGCTCATCAGAGTGTGGCTTTCAAAGTACAACGGAGCGATATTCCACTGTGACTACGAGGTAACGGATAAGGAGACCGGCACCCTGAGAGCGACAGGCCACAGCGAGCATTGCTTCCTTGATGAAAACGGCAAGGTATGTGTGCTAAAGAGAAATAACCCCGAGGCACACGAGGCATTCAAGAACAGCCTGAATAAATAAATTTCATAAAATTTTCGGAAAAGTTGCGTAGAGATATGCAACTTTTCTTTGTTTTAAGCCTACATGTGAGGAGGAAAAATTAAAGCTTCTGTCAACTTTTCTCGAAAAGTTGCGGGTTCTGGGAGAATGAGCAAGCTCATTCGCGCCCGGGGCAAGTCAGAAGTAGCCAGCCAAGAAGAAAAACACATTGCGAAGCAATGACCTAAAAGAACATAGTCGGGAGAGTCGAGAAAATGCACAGCATTTTCGAGCGATTTCGACGAACCTCTTGCACAGAGTTTTTCCAAGGAAAACACATCTTTACTGTAAAGATAATGATATATGCTTCGCATATGATAAATGATATTATTGCTTCGCAATAATGATATAATTACTTTGTAATTATGAGGAAAGGAGAACTTACATGACCACAAACGAAAAAGCATTATCCGTAAAACTTATTATTTCCACCGTATTCTCTGCAGTATCCATCTACTTCGGTGAGCTGATTATTCCCCTTTGTGTGCTGATAATCACGATGTGCCTTGACTACCTTACAGGCATGGCGAAGGCGTATGTAAACGCCGAGCTGTCCTCAAGGCTGGGCATAAAGGGCATAGTCAAAAAGGTGGGATACATTGTACTCATCGCCTGCGCCGCATGTGCGGATTATATAACACACAGCATGCTTGGCAATCCGAGATTCAGCGTGGCGGTGCTTGTGAATATATGGCTGATTATCAACGAGCTTTTAAGCATTCTGGAAAACCTGAGTGCCATGGGCGTTCCTGTGCCGAAATTTCTGACGGAAATCACCGAAAAACTCAGACTGAAAACTGAAGATCAGGGAAAGAACCATAATATTTAATTCAGGTTTTGCATTTACTTTGCATTTAATTGAAGCCTTGTTCACATTATGTCTATATAATAACAACGAATTTTGATTAAGGAAGAGAGAATTATGGCAATAAAGAATTTTTATGTGAAACTGCTGTGTGTGCTTGTTGCCATGGCTGTCATACTGGGGCTTGTTCATCAGTACACCAAAGCCCATGAGCCTTCCGTATCGGTAACAGCGGAAGAAAAAGAAAAGCCGTTCTCCAACATGGATGAATTTGTTGAATGGCTCTCGGACATAAAACACAGAATTACAGACTGATGCAAAAAGGCCGTCCTCAAATGTGAAATGAGGACGGCCTTCTAAATTGTTATATCTTATTCGTACTCAACTACATCAACCCATGAATTGAGGAACTCACGCTCTTCTTCATTGCCCTTTACGGACTGAGAAGCAGCTACAATCGGGAACCACTTCTGAACATACTGCTTTGCTGTATCGCTCTTAAGGCAGAACAGCTTGAGATACTTATCAGCGAGTTCTTTGTTGCCATGCAGACAGAAGAGCATGTAGGTTCTTGCTGCGTCTGCAGATGCATTACCCTGAGTTGCATGTGCCCAGTCAAGAATATACGGTGTGCCATCGTTTGTAATAACAACATTGGATGGGTTGAAGTCACCGTGGCAGAGCTTGTGGTGCTTTGGAAGTGAAGAAAGTCTTGCTCTTAACTCATATCTTGTTGTGGCATCAAAAGATGAAGCATCTATCTTTGTTGCCATTTTATCCCACAGCTTCTTGAGAAGCGGAGCCTGCTTTGCGTGCATGGAAAGCTGAATATCAACGAACATCTCAAGATATTCGTCTTCTTTGTCCGGGTTCTCTGCCATGAGCTCGGCGAGAGTCTTGCCCTCAACATAATCATATACAATAGCCCACTTACCGTCGACCATTGTAACTGCTCTGAGTCCCGGAATATTAATACCGGACTGCTCTACTCTTGCAATATTTAAAGCCTCGTTGAGAATATCTGACTTGGAATAATCCTCAGAGAATACCTTAACTGCTGCATCTCCGTCTCTGTAAACGGTCTTATTGGGTCTTTCAGCTATAACATTATCAAGATTCATGATAAATCCTCCTTATATTGACATTTGGAAAACCACAAGCCCCGAAATTCTTTCAACATCACAAACACACTCCTGTGGAAAAAATCCGATATAATAAGCACACTTTGCGACTTATGGCTTTTACTATGTGAGAAACACTCTCATACTTCTAAAAGCTTAACACTTTTATTACACCTTGTAAATATGGAATACTACAAGAAAAACAGCTGTGGTTATTTGTGCAAAATGCCGATTTAGCATTATTTGATATTGTGCAGTTTTGGGCGATTATTCTTGAAACATCAACATTTCAGGCTGAAAAGTTTAATATTTCGTAATTGTCATATCATAAGTTTGGGGTTATAATAAAACGGTAAAAGGTTAATATTTCGGAGGATTTTCATTATGATTAAGAAATACCGCACCATAGCCGAAACTCTTGAGTACGGCCCGGCAATAACAAAAGTAATACTCGACACAGGCAAACTGCCCTTCGGCACAATTGTAAAAGCCGATGAATTCACCGTAAATGTAACAAGAGAGAGCAAGGATGATCCCGATTTTGAGTGGCCTCTATTTATGGGTCAGAAAACAGATGACTCCATGAACGGCACAAGAGATGTATTAAAAGCATATATCTCCGACGAAAAGGGAAACAAGACAAGACAGGGTAAATATATCACCCTGGAGATGGCATGTCATCCGCTTCTCGGCATAGGCTCCACAATCAAGTTCAACGGCACACATAATGTCAGCGTTAAATATGACTATGTGATTACATCCACACACTCCGCACTCAAGGATGATGTTTTCTGTGTAAATGACGGTGCGCAGTGGCTTTACAGCGATGATCTTCTCACAGGTTCAAACAATAAGGTCACACCGAACCTTAACTATGTATATTATATTCCTGAAAGCGAAGAGAAAATCCCGCTTGTCATCTGGCTTCACGGCGCAGGCGAGGGCGGTAAAGAGCCTAAGATTGCCGCAAATGCAAATCAGGTTATCAACTTCATGAAACCCTGGGCTCAGGAGATTTTCGGCGGTAAGCTGTCACTTCTTGCTCCACAGGCTCCTACCATGTGGATGGATGACGGCACAGGAGAATACACTCAGGACGGCTCAACAGTTTATCTGAGAGCTCTGGACAGAACCATAGGCGATTTCATTGAAGAACATAAGGATGAAATCGATGAAAAGAGAGTGTATATCGGAGGCGACAGCAACGGCGGATTCATGACAATGAAGCAGATTATCTTCAACCCGGAGAGATATGCCGCCGCATTCCCTGTATGTGAGGCCCTTGCTGACAAGGATATTACAGATGCTGATATCGAGAAAATAAAGAACATTCCGATATGGTTCACCCACGCAAAGAACGACCCTGTGGTTGATCCTGATTTATGCCCTGTACCCACATACAAAAGACTGCTTGAGGCAGGAGCTGAGAATGTTCACTTCACATTCTGGGACAAGATAGAGGATCTTACAGGAAACTGGAAAGTGAACAAGAAACCTTACGAGTATATAGGCCACTTCGCATGGGTTCCCATGCTCGATAACGAATGCAAGCTGGACTTTGATGATAAACCGGTTATGCTCGAAGGTAAGCCCACAACCATAATGGAGTGGATTGCGGCTCAGACTAAGAATTAAGTTTATAGGTAATACGAATTCAATTATTAATACAGAAAATCCCTGAACCTCAGTTAAGAAGTTCAGGGATTTCTCATTTGTTTCTTAAGTAGATTTTAACTGTACGCTGAGTGAAATCCGAATTAATTGTAAAATCCCGGGAATGCCCAGCTTAAATCGAACGGAATGCCCGGTATCTCAGGGAAATAATGGGTTGAAGTGAACTGCCATGCAACATAATCACCTCTGTACTGGCACTGAGTCCAGTACTGAGCCATCCATACTCTGTACTTTGACAGATCAACACCCTTAAGCTGACGCTCCGTGCAGAAGAGATATGTGTAAATACCAACCTTGTAACCCGCCGCAGAAACCGTATTCACATAGGTATCAAGAACTTTCTGGAAAGTTGCGGCATCACTCGGATAATACTTTGTATCCTCAACATCGTACCACACACCAAGGGTAGGATTTGTACCTTTTAACAGTCGGAGAGTATGTTCTGCCTCACTCTTTGCTTTTGCCACTGTATCGGCATAGGAATAGAGATATACTCCGTAAGGAATTCCCAGTCTCTCGCATTTTCTGACGGTATTATAAAATTCCTTATCATCCTGATAGCTGTAATTACTGCCATAACCGCAGCGGATTACAACAAAATCTACCTGATCTTTGATGGCGTCAAGATTAAAATCTCCGTTGTGCTCAGAAACATCGATTCCCACGGCCATGGCACCTGACGGACGATTATACTGATCGTTCAATATGGATTTACTGCCAATGTAAAGTGAATAGCAGTAACCTACAAGCCCGTCTGAAGTGCGAACAAGATACCATGATGAATTTGATCTGTCGAGTATGGTAACCTCGCTTCCCTTTACCTTAATGTTACCGATAACGGAATATTTGTCTCCGGGACCCTGACGAACATTCAATGACGCACTTTTGGTTATGAGTTTCTCGGTTGGTTCCGCACTTCCGCTATAAGATAAACCGTCTCTTACATATAATTTAAGATAAGAACTTACCACATATCCGCTGCTGCCGTCAGAAAGCTTAACCTTTGTCATGCTGCCGGAAGAACTCATGGCGGTTACGGCAGAGTTCTTATTTAATGTGCAGATAACATCTGTCTTGGAAGATGAAGTATAAACATTTACCGAACGGGTTGTAACAGCATCATACTTTGGTCCCATATTAAGGGAATATTTTGTAATATAACCTGTTACTCCGTTGTATCTGACCTTTACCAAGTACTTTTCGTTGTTAAGAACCTGAACGTTTGCACCTGAAGGCAGAAGCTTTATTACTTCCGAATCTGTAAATCCGGTTTTGTGGAACTGAGTACAGAACCTGAGATTTGCCCAGTTTTTACTGATGACAAGCTCTGTCTTGCTGACATCTGTGTAATTACCGTAAACCACAGTATCATTCCACTTGAAATATGCTCTCATCTTTACAAAATAGGTTTCGCCTATCTGTATGTTGCTTACGGATGCGCTTGTTCCCGTGGATGTTATTGACTTCGCATTTTTGAATGATGAATTTGTGGCGTAATAGATTTTTACACCCACAGCTCCGACCGGTTTGCTAAAGCTGAACTTTAACTTACCGTTTTCATTTTTGAAAGAGCTTATTACAGGCTTCTGGGGAATAACGTAGAACCCCCTGGTGATGGTTCCCGCATAATCACCTATACCTCTGATATATACATATGCTCTGCCAACATCTTTGTTGTTCTTATATGTAATCGAATAGTCGGTATTCTTTACAAGCTTTTCAGAACCGAGAGTTACAGTAACAGAAGGATATCTTGCCTTTCCGTTATACTCGAGCGCTGTACTGCTGAGTTTTGCGGAACTCTTTGTAATATCCCTTTTTGTTTTTTCGGATGTAACGGCTGATGTACCACTATAATAAGCAGTCCCCTTTGAACCATACTTTATGTATGATTTCATTTTAATGTAGTATCTGGTATTTTCTTTCAGTCCTGTGATTTCACCGTGGCCATCCTGAGCATCAATATAAGCTGCTCCCTTAAAGGATGAATCTGTACTGTAATAAATTCTTGTTCTGTAAGCTCCCGGAGAAGAAGTGAAATACACATCCAGCTTTGTGGCACTTTTGGTGTTTTCGATTTTGGTGAGCACCGGAGTCTTTGGAACAATGGCAAAGCTTTTTGTGATTGTTCCTGTGTATTTTCCAATACCTTTTACGGTAATTGTTGCAGTACCGCAGTCACGATTATTTTTATAGCTTACTGTGTAATCGGTATCTTTTGCAAGAATCTTTCCACCGGCTGTGACCTCAACCGAAGGCTCACGCACCTTACCGTTATAAGTGTATTTATACGCTCCGCTCTTTATTTTTACATTATCAAGCGGAATGAGTGTAACCTTTGATTCAGTCCCGGACTTACCGCTGTAATAATAGGAGTCCCCTACCTTATACTTTGTGTAGGTCCTGAAATAGTATTTCTTTCCGTTTCTGAGTCCGCTGACAGTAATATCACCTGCGGAACCGCTTACAGTCTTTGCATCTGACATATCCGCATTAAGTGAATACTGAACGCAATATACTGTTCCCTCTGGGAAAACTCCGTCAAATACAACTCTTACTTTTCCCACGCCTTTGTTCATCAGACTTTTTATGACCGGTGTAGGTGGGTATATTTTGAAACTCGTACTGCACTTAAGACTGCTGTCGCCCAAAGCAGTAACAGTTACACTTGCCTTACCGGGAAGTATATTGTTCCTGTAACTTACAGAATAATGCTTTGTCGCTGTGAGAAGAGTATCTCCGTAATAAACATTAAGTGACGGCTTTATACTTTTACCGGAGTAATAGTGCTTACTGCTTCCTGATTTTAAAGCTACCTTAAATGTTTTCTGCTCAAAGCTTACAGTCTTTTTTGATGAGTAGTCGGATTTATATGTCTTTCCGTTTACGGAACTCTCCGCCCAGACCTGAACATAGTATTTTACACCGGGTTTGAGTCCACCTGCGTCTATACTTGTTGATGATGAGGTGAAAAGCTTTGCATTGCTCATATCAGATTTTTCCGAGCATCTGACAGTATAAGTCACTCCTGACGGAGCAGATGAACTCAGTTTGAATCTGATGGTTCCGGGATAAGGATTTGTGTAAGATAAAATACCTGTGGATTTCGGAACTATCGTGAAGTTTTTACTGAGAGTTCCTCCGTATGATCCCACACCCTTAACCGTAATTGTGGCTGTTCCGCAACTGATATTGTTTTTATAACTTACGGTATAATCCGAACCTTTGGTAAGAACCTCAGTACCTGCCTGAACAGACACAGCCGGGTTTATTTCCTTTCCGTTATATGTGAATCTGCTTACATCACCGATTAATTTTATCGCTGTAATCGGGGTAAGACTCTTTATGGATTTAACAGAAGATTTACCACCGGTATAGTATTTTTCTCCAACCTTATACCTGGCGTATGCTCTGAAATAATATACTGTTCCGTCTGTAAGGCCACTTACCGTAAAACTCTTTGATGTACCGCTAAGTGTTACAGCATTGCTCATGTCAGATTTCTCGGAATACTGAAGAACAAATTCGGTTCCATCGGGATATGTTTTTCCGAGAGTTACTTCAACTTTTCCGAGAGAAGAACATGTGATTGAACTTATCTGTGCGGCAGCGGGATAAATACTGAAGCTGAGATTACACTTTATGTTCCTGTTACCTGTTGCCACAACTTCAACATCAGCCTTACCGGGCATGATATTGTCTGTAAAATCCAATGTATAATCTGTGCCCTCTGTGAGAAGATTTTCTCCGTAATACACATTAATCTGCGGTTTTACCTGTATGCCCGTATAATCATATTTTGTCTTTCCATCCGCAAAAGAAGCTGTAAAGCTCTCATCTGCACAGCTGACAGAGTATTTCTCTGTTTTAGATGAATAATAACCTGTCTCTCCGTCAGCAGCTTTCGCATAAGCCTGAAAATAATATGTTTTTCCCGGCTCGAGATTTACTGCGCTGACTGTATCGGATTCGGAGCTGAAATATTTTGAGGAACTCATATCATCGTTCTCTGAACATTTGATGATATTTGACACTCCGTCAGGATTGGATGATTTGATGTTGAATACTATCTTACCCGGACGGGTATTATCAATATTTTCTATGCTTATGTCCTGAGGAATTATATTGAACTCAAAGCTGACAGAGCCGTAATAATTACCCCTGCCGCATACTGTGATGTCTGCCTTGCCGATGTTCTTATTTTCACCGGGAACAAGCGTGTAATCCACATCTCTGACAAGCAGCTTTTCGCTGTCTTTAATCTCAGGATTCGGTATAATCTGATTACCTGTCCATTTCTGAGATGGAATTGCTTTATCAAAATCCAGACTGCTTAAATCAACTCTGGCAATTTCTTCAGCTGAAGTGAAATCGAATATTACATTAATTCCAACCGGGTTATTCTCCGGATAATATACATAGCGATATTCCGGGCCATGTGTGGCTTCCATGGAATATTTTCCCGAATATTCATCAATTGATGGAGTTTCAGGCATGAATGGCGCACTCTTTGGTATATCAAAAAGATAGAGACCGGTAGTATTATCTTTTACGGCATTGGGAACAAATGTAAGTTCCCTGAGAATTTTCAGCGAGGAAAAATCAATGGATGTAAGATTTGCATCCGCAACATTAAGCTTTTCAAGATCCTTAAACAGCTCTATACCGTCAAGTCTTCTTATTCTGCTTACATCAGTTTTTATATTTTCATCGGAAAAGTCTATCTCCGTAATGTTTTCAATTAAGGTGAGCTCATCCGCTGTTATTCTGTGCTGATCTGACATTGAAGCAAAAACGGAAGTTCCGCTATACTCACGGAGAAAAGCTCTAAAATTCGGATCATATATCGCCTGAGCAAAGGTTTTGTCGAATTCGGGATTCTTTGATTCTTCTGAACCTGTACTTTCCCCGTTATCAATTACTTCTTCCACAGGTTCACTTTCGTTTTCGGGAATTACAGAAGTTTCCTCAATGATTTCTTCGATTATTTCGTTTTCATCAGTACTGCTTTCGGATTCATCCTCAATGCTGTCGAGGGTAACTTCTTCCTGAATAATTTCAGATTCTGTGTATATTTCGGCTTCATTGTCGGTTTCGTTAAATTCTTCGGCTGATGTTTCGGCTTCGCTGTTGTCTTCATGTGTAAAAACAGGTTCGCTTTCTTCCTCAGAACCTATATCAACAAACATAACAGAAGGCTCTGAACTCTCACCTGCGGCCTCATCCGCATACATCAGCGGAGCCGACTGCATAATCAGTGCTGCTGCACATATACATGAAAGTATTCGCTTTCCCATATTTAAAAATTTACTCATATATCAGTTCTCCAAAATAAGAATTAATTTACGTAATCAGCCTAAACAGTATAACATAAAAAAGACAAAAAAATCGGATTTTAAGGCGCAAAATAACTGCAAAAAGGTTCTTTGCCGAATGCTGGTTTCACTCGGCAAAGAACCTCGGTTTTATATTTATCTGTTGCTGTAACGAATTACTGCGGCACGGGCATTTTTATCTTTGAGATCGAATACCCTTGCGGCTCCGTTTACCGCACAAAGCTCAGGTCTTTCGGGAATGTAGGTTTCGAGACCGGTTTTTCTGCGGAGAAATCTGTCCATACCGTCTATTCTTGCTCCGCCGCCTGTAACGATAAGCCCGTTCTGCGGAAGCATACTGTATGCGGTATCATCCATCTCTGACATTACACCTGTTACAAGGTCCGCTATTGCCTCACATATTCCGGATATTACAGAAGAAGTATCTTCGCTCGATACATTGGCTTTATCGGGAAGACAGGTGAGAACATTAAGTCCCTTCACTTCAGCTATAATTTCTTTCTCAGGAACCAGTGCCGAAGCAGTGGCGATTTTCAGTTCCTCTGCGGAGTTATGACCTATGGATATACCAAAACGTTTTTTTATCATCATGATAATGGCATCATCCATATCTCTGCCGCCGAGTGTGAGAGTTCTCACAATTTCCGGAACACCTCGTCTTATCATGGCACAGGTGGTCTTTGATGCACCTATATCGAGTATGAATACCGGAACATCGGTAAAAATATTAACTCCTGCGCCCAAAGCCGCACAGCAGCTCTCGCTGAGAAAATATACTCTTTTGATTCCCGTATCCACAATTAAATCGGTAATTGCCTGTCGGTCGACACTTGTCAGGTCATCGGGAGCGGAAACATATGCGCCCGGCAGAGAAATTCTTCCAACTGCCTGTTTTTTTATGTGTCTTGTTATGATATGGGATGCCATCGGGAAATTCTGAATTCTACCGAATGTAAAGGCATTTCTCACCTCTACTACTGCGGCATTTCTGTCTATGAGCTCTCTTGCATCTTTGCCTGAAGCAAGAACGGCTTCATCTCTCACGTCTACGGCAAGCATTCCGGGTTCATTGACCACTATACCCTTGCCATCAAGGAACAGTCTTATATTTGAAGCTCCAAAATCTATTGCTATCTCAGGATTCAGCATTGTGTTTCCTTTCTTCATAGGCCATGCATAAGCATGTAACCTCAAGGGCTCCCGCTTCTAACAGAACCGAACAGCATTCCCTCAGGGTTGCGCCTGTGGTAATTATATCATCAATCAGAATTATCTTTTTATCTTTTATATTTTCGTTAATTGTTCCGTAAACACCTATTACGTTCTTCTGACGCTCTTTCCGGGAGAGCGTATGCTGGGTACGGTTGTCTTTCACTTTATCAAGAAGCATCTCGCATGGCAGAGAAAGCTCTTTTGCCACACTCTCGGCAAGTTTCATGGCCTGATTATATCCCCTTGCCCTCACCTTTTTACGGGTCATGGGTACAAAGGTAATTATATCATAAGTTTCAATATCTGCAAACTCTCTGAGGGTGATGGCGGCAAGGTATCCGAAGCCTTCGCTCAGCCTGTATGCCGAGCGGAATTTATAATCTTCCATGGATTTTTTCCAGCCGTCACCATAGGCATTCAACGCCAGAACATTGCATGATATTTCATTAAATCCTTTTTGAACCCTGAGGGTGCTCATTCTTGGCCTTATCAGCTCAAGGCACTCATCACACAACCATGCTTCTCTGATGGCAGTGCCACAGTTCAGACATCTGCGTGGCCACAAAAGCTCAGCTATTTTCATTTGAAATTTCTTCCTTTATGAAGCTCAGAAGGCCTGTGTATCTTTTTGTCTTTTTGTTATTCTCTACCATTTTGAAAACCATTTCTCTCTGACCTATGAGTATCAGCAGTTTTTTTGCTCTGGTTACTCCGGTATACAGAAGATTTCTGTAACACAGCTGCGGAACACACCTGTAAAGCGGAATGATAACCGCACTGAACTCATTTCCCTGAGACTTGTGAACCGTTACCGCATAGGCGTGTTCCAGTTCACTTCCTGCTTTGTCAAAATCATAGCTGACTGTTTTATCATCTATTATAACTTTCAGGGTTCTTCCGGCTCTGTCTATGGATTTTATTACACCCATATCTCCGTTGAAAACACCCTGACCCATGGTACCGTCGTCCTTATCCCACGGAAGTTCATAGTCATTTTTAATCTGCATTACCTTATCGCCCTCGCGGAATACCGTTCCGAAGAGCTCGCACTGTTTCTTTCCCGGAGATTCCGGGTTAATCGCATCTCTCAGAATACGGTTGAGGTTCATGGTTCCAACTTCGCCTTTTCTTGACGGACACAGAACCTGAATATCGTTTATCGGTGAGTATCCGTAGGCATCAGGCAGACGCTTTGTGCAAAGATTTTTTACTGTCTCATTGAGGGAAATCGGGTTATTATACTCCATAAAGAAAAAGTCGTTGTTCTTTATGTTAAGCTCCGGCACATAACCGTCAACTATTTTGTGAGCTGATGTTACAATCAGGCTTTCCATGCTCTGGCGGAATATCTCCCTGAGCTGAACGGTCGGGAAAACACCAGATGCAATCAGATCACCGAGCACATTTCCGGGCCCTACACTGGGAAGCTGGTCGCTGTCACCGACAAGAATAAGTCTGCAGCCTAAAGGCAGGGCATGAAGAACACCTTCAAACACAAGGCTGTCCACCATGGAAAGCTCATCTATTACCACCGTATCACATTCAAGGGGATTGCTCTCATTTCTTGTGAATATGGGATTATCATTTTCATCCCAGTCCACCTGAAGCATACGATGTATGGTTTTGGCCTCTTCACCTGTAACTTCACTCATACGCTTGGCTGCCCTGCCTGTTGGGGCGGCAAGAAGAACCTTCTCGCCTTTTTCCTTAAGCAGACGTATCATTGCATTCAGCGTAGTGGTTTTGCCTGTGCCGGGGCCGCCTGTCAGAATAAGCAGACCTTTCTGAAGAGCCGCTCTTATTGCCTCTTTCTGCTTCTCTGCATATTCTATACCGTCTTCACGCTCTATTCTCTCAATATCTTCGTCAACACCGCCGATGGACTGAGGCGGATAATGAAGCATGAGGGCCAGTCTCTCTGCCGAAAAACTTTCCGCATGATATATTTTCGGAAGAAATACAAAAACCCTTTCGTTTATCTCTTTGCGGATTATATCAAAGCTCATCTCCATATTGCTGAAAAGATTCGCTATTTCTTCCTGCGGAACCTGAAGCATTTTTGACGAAACCGGAATAAGCTTATCCTCAGGAATGCATGTGTGACCGCTGTCTGCATTATGACGAAGAATATACAGCACACCTGCTTTGATTCTGCTTTCCGATTCCATGCTTTTCTCAAGTTTTAATGCTATTTCATCGGCAACGGCAAAATCTATACCTATGGACTCATCACAGAGAACATAAGGATCTTCTTTTATCAGCTCTTTTGCCGACGGCCCGATGGTCTTCCATACCTTTACGGTATCCTCAGGACGAATTCCGTATTCTCCGAGGAAAAGCATGAGTTCCCTTATACCATATACACGCTTGATTTCCTCGCTGATATTCAGGGCTTTTTCCCTGCTGATACCTCTGATCTGGGTGAGGCGGTTTGGTTCTTCCTCAATTACCCTCATGGTATCTTCTCCGAAAGCCTCTACTATTCTTCTCGCAGTGGCAGGACCAACACCTTTTACTGTTCCGCCTGACAGATACCGCAGTATTGCGGCTGTTGTTTTAGGGGCGGTTTTCTCAAATGCACTTGCTTTAAACTGAGGACCAAAACTGGGATGGCTTGTCCAGCTTCCGTAAATCTTGAGTTCTTCTCCCTCGCTGATATACGGAAAAATGCCGACAACGGTTACAAGTTCGTCACCGCTTTCGACTTCAAGCACACTGTATTGATTTTTATCATTATGGAAAATAATATTCGCCACAGAGCCGGTCAGTTCCAGCAGTTCAATATCAGGCATTGATTTCTCCCCTAAATTACAGATTATTGTGATATATTCGTAAATTTTATTATACCGCAAAACAGCTGTATAATAAAGTTATTTTTGAAGCTGTTTTTATCAGCGAAGAAGAGTTGCATGTTATTTGTGAAATGTGCAAAAAATTCACCCGATGTTCACATTGATATGTGGACATTTTAGAAAAACGGGAGTATAATATCACTCGGTTACTATTTTAGGGAGGATATTTCACAATGAAAATATTGAAGAGAATCGCAGCCCTTGTACTTGTAATGGCAATGTGCCTTTCCTTTACGGGCTGTTACAACGAAGACCTTACATGGGCAGCAAAAAACGGCAACGAAGAAATTCCCGTGGGAATTTATCTTTACTATCTGACTCTTGCCATTGATGAGGCCGCGAAAAATGTAGACAGCAACACAGAGGTTCTGAGCGCTGAAATAGACGGCAAAAGCGCAGAGGAATGGATTCGTGACAGAGCATATGTTTATTTACAGAGATATATCTGGATGGACGATGTCACAGATAAGCTCAACCTTAATCTCACACAGAATGAGAAAGAGAGCGCTGAATACACAGCTACCTATTTAATTCAGAATTACTACACCGGATTTGAAGATATCGGTGTTTCCTCAGATTCATTCTGCAAGGCTTACAGTGAATACAACATGCTTTTCAAAAAGCTCTTCGATTACTATTACAACGAGGGCGGAGAATTTGAAATTCCAAAGGATGATCTTCACGACAGTTATGTTGACGGAAAATACTGCTTCGAATATGTTATTGCATCTCTTACCACAACAACCGATGAATACGGCAAGAGCCGTGACATGACAGAGGAAGAAATTGAAACAAGAAGAAAGAGTTTCGATGCATTCAAGAAAAAGGTAGATACCGGTTATCAGGACATTGAAATGTGTGCCGAGGAGATGAAGATTGAAACTCAGTCCCAGACAGCACCTTACACCTATGTAGCTGCGACCGATTTCAACAGCGGAGATACTTTCCCGACCGAGCTTGTATCAGGCATTCCTGAAATGAAAGAGGGCGAAACCATCATTGTTGAAGCCGCCGGCCAGATCTGTCTTGCAAGAAAATTAAGCATAGAAGACAGCTTTGTTAAGGCATATGACAGCTCTTCCGACAGACTCACCATGATGCTTGACCTGAAGAGTGACGAGTTCAACGAGTATATAGAAAATAAAGCTGCCGAAGAAGGTGCGGATATCGAGATGAACGATGCTGTAATCAAAAACTATAAGCTCAAGGATCTCATCACAGATAAGAACAGAATGGGAACAAAGATTGCAGTTTCCGAGAACTGATGTTATAAATTGGCTGTGAAACTTCAATCACAGCCAATTTTCATATTATTTACCGAATAAAAAGAGAGCCTGTTCACTTCTGAATTCAGGCTCTCTCATCATTTTATTTACTCTTCAACATCAAAATCATCGGGAACAAATACGTCGGATGCATCATCCTCCACAGGGATATCCGCAGGAATTTCTTCATCGCCACCCTCATCATATCCACCGTCGAATCCATCATCATAGCCGTAGTCATAATCGTAATCATAATCATAGCCATAATCATAGTCGTTGTAGTAGGAATCATCTTCTTCCAGGGCCGGGAAATCCTTTGTGTATTCGTCGTTGCTGTAATCGTAATACTGATTTATTTCTTCAAGGTATGTTGCCCAGTCAAAGAACAGGTCCGGGCGCTCGTCATAGTCAAAAGCTTCTCCAAAATTGGAGTTTTTATCATATGTCTCGCCGTTCGGGTTTACACCGCGCTTGATAATCTCGAAGTAGTTATTGGTAATCCAGTCAAAACTTACCTCTCTGTCCCACTCAATAAGGCAGTCTTCAAAATTTCTGTTACACTCAAGAACTGTGATGTATCCGTCATAAATTCCTATAACAGTCATGGAGTGATCCCACTCTGTCATTCTGAGGTGATCGCCCACTTCAAGGTCATTGATATCCCATGATATATAGATTGGAGTATCCTCGCCCCACAGGAAATCGTTTACCATGCTGGCAAATCCCATGCACTGAATAAGATCCCCGTAGGAATAGAACAGTTTTGATGTTATACCGTTATAAACATTACACCAGCTTGCACCCTCAATGTTGGCACATGCTGTATCCGATGTAAGCATTGCCGTCTGATAAACACTCATTGCCTTGAGTTCTTCATAGCTGTGGCCGTAGTAGTTCCAGTATTTTCCGTCCGGGAATTTTTTTCTGA
Source organism: Clostridia bacterium (assembly GCA_030526115.1). Classification (GTDB taxonomy): domain Bacteria; phylum Bacillota; class Clostridia; order Oscillospirales; family Acutalibacteraceae; genus SIG603. The sequence continues at coordinate 26,636 of JAUNDK010000001.1, read as the reverse complement.
GAACCTCTATTTTCTCTTCTATGGAGAGACCCGAGTATTCTGCTGCAAAAATTGTGCCCTCACGTTTTACAACTTCAGGATCCGGTGTTGGAGACGGTGTCGGTGTTGCTGTCGGAGACGGTGAAACCTCAACAGGAGCCGTACTGCTTTCAACAGGTTCAGGAGTCTGAGTCGGTAATGCAGATGCACTTATGGCATTGAATTGGGTACCGTGATTCTGCGCCTTACTGTCCTGAATGTGATTTATGCCTATCATTGCCATGGCAACAATAACTACAATCACTACAAGTGAAAGTACTATGCTGAGTGTACGGTTCATGTAACCGCGATTGTCATTTTTTAAGTTCATTGCAATTTTCCTCAGTTTGTCTTATAATATTCGAAAAAATTATGAAAGGTTAAACCTTAAGAATGCCAAAGAAATATTATGCTGTAAAAAGCGGAAGAAAAACCGGAATTTTTCTCACATGGAGTGAGTGCAAGGAGCAGATTGACGGATTTCCTTCTGCAGTATATAAATCATTCCTCAAAAAAGAGGAAGCTGAAAACTGGCTGAACTCCTCTTCCGGTGTCGCCACACAAAAAGACGAAAAAGAGGTGTTCGATGACGACACCGCCATCGCCTATGTTGACGGAAGTTTTCGTCAGGATACAGGCGAATTTTCATCCGGCGCCGTACTTTTTTACAAAGGTAAAGCCTTCAGATTCTCAAAAAAATTCAGCGACCCCGAAATGGCCGAGATGAGAAATGTTGCCGGTGAAATCATGGGGTCTGTATCCGTAATAAGATACTGCCTTAATAACAACATCGGTAAGATAGTAGTATACCACGATTACGAGGGTATCGCAAGATGGGCAACAGGAGATTGGAAGGCTAAAAAAGCCGGAACCCAGGCTTACCGTGAATTCTGCCTCGATGCCATGAGTAAAATGGAAATAAACTTCCGCAAGGTAAAGGGCCATTCCGGTGATAAATATAACGACATGGCCGACAAACTCGCAAAAGAAGCCCTTGGTATATAACTGATAGAGTGTTATTATCTCATATTTTTGTGAACAAAAAGTGAACAGCCGAAAATCTCAGCTGTTCACCTGTGTAAATATCTGCAAAGTCATGCTGTTCGCTGATTGCGAACAGCTGTTTTTACAGACCAAGCTTTTCTCTGCAATAATCAACCGGCATTTCTTCTCCGGTCCAGAGCCTGAAGGATTCAGCACCCTGATACATCATCATGGAGAGACCTCCGATTGTCTTACAACCTGCCTTTTCTGCGGTTGCAAGGAGCTTTGTTACCATAGGATTATATACTACATCACTCACAATGAGCTCAGGACGAAGCATATCCTCATCAACAAGGCATATGTCCTCCTGTGGCTTCATACCCGCACTTGTGGCATTTACCAGAAGATAGGATTCTGAGATTTCCTTTCTGAGCTGCTCTCTGTCCTCAAGGTGATAGAGATTAACCCTGCAGTTTGTCTTGCTTCTTACAAGCTCTGTCTTTTCAACAGCTCTCTGCCAGAATTCATCATCACGGTTGAAAAGGCTTATCTCGGCAACACCATCAAGGGCAGCCTGAACAAGAATTGCTGTTGCGGCACCACCTGCACCGAGAAGTGTTATCTTCTTTCCTATTACATCACAGCCCTCACTTGCCACAGACTGCATCCAGCCCACACCATCGGTGATGGTTCCGGTGAGAACTCCATCATCATTGATAACAGTGTTTACGGAACCGCAAAGCTCTGATGCTGTGCTTATTTTATCGAGGTACTGCATAACCGCCGCCTTGTTTGGCATGGAAACATTGTATCCTCTTACGCCCATGGCTCTTAAGCCCTCAACTGTCTTTTCGAGGCCCTCTTTTCCTACCTCAAAAACGAGGTAAACCTTGTCCATGCCGAGCTTTTCAAAAGCTGCATTGTGTAATGTGGGTGACATGGAATGTCTGATGGGTGTTGCAATAAGACCGAACATCTCTGTGTGTCCGGTAATCGGTATTTTTCTTTCCGGCATAATTTCTTTCCTTCTTTTCTTTCCAGTAATATATTTATGAAGCACTGAGGCTTATTTTGCTGATTGATTCACGGCTCTTTGATTTTACTATGAATCCGAGCTCTGTTCCCTGACCCGAGGTGAGAACTTTATTCCACGAGAGCGGCTTCACTGTTAACACCAGAGAATTTTTCGTGAAAGTTCCGCACCAGTCCCCGGCCATGCTGAAAGACTTTCGCATATTCATGGTGAACTTCCAGGAAGAGCATTTTGCTGTTCCGATATTTTTTATTCGGATATTATACTGAGTGAAGTAATAATCTCCGCTTTTCCAGCTGTTTATACTGCTTACAGTTGCTTTCAGTTTAATGTTACCTGAAGTTTTACAGCTTAATGTTCCTTCAGAAGAAACATCCGGCTCACCGGATACACTCGGCTGAGGTTTCTCGGGGGTATATGTGCTTCCTCCGGTATATTTTTTTACAAGCCATTTGCCCTGAGTTGTCAGATCTGTGGTAGCCCATCCGCTTGTTTTAGTGCAGGAAGATTTGATGAGAGCACAGCTTTCACTTTTATTTGAGAGATTCCATGCCACTCTGCCTACCTTGTATTTATCAAGAAGCTTTATCCATTTATCTCCCTCGGTTGTGCTGACACTGCCGTTTCCGCTTGCTTCGCTTATACCGAATTCGGTAACTATAACAGGCAGTCCCTTTTTAAGGGCTGATTCCAGCTTAGCCCTCATGTTTTCCTTGTGGGTTGCGGCATAAAAATGAAACGCATAGGCTATGTTCTTATATCCGCTTAACGGAGAAGATGCCGCTGTATCCACATCCTGTGACCATGTGGGGGTTCCTACAATAATTATCGCGTCTTTATCATAGGTTCTGATTGTCTTTATCACAGACTTCGAATATGTTTTTATGTTTGTCCAGTTTCCGCCGGAGCCGTTTGGCTCATTGCAGATTTCGTACATTACATTGTTATAAGATGCGTATTTTTTTGAAGCCCACTTGAAAAAGCTTACAGCCTGAGTTTTGTTTGTCAGCGGGTTTCCGTCCGAGAGTATATGCCAGTCAATAATAACATACATTCCCAGTTCTTTTGCATAACTTACTCCGTTTGAGACAAGCTTTTTAAGCTCTGTCTGATTACCACCGGAACAGTAACCGCCGTATTCTGCGGAATACAGGGCAAGGCGAATGGTATTCACTCCCCATTTATCTCTGAGGGTTTTAAATGCCGCCTTGTTCACATACTGTGGATACCAGGCAAGTCCATGGGTTGATACACCCTTGATAACAAATTCTTTTCCTTTGGAATTCACCACTTTTCCGTTTTTAACGGAAAGTGCACCATTGGTTGAAACAGGAGTAGCCGCCGAAACTTTAATCGGTGCTGAGACGAATATTCCGACGAGTAAACTTAAAGCCAATAATAAAGATAAAAATTTCTTCATGCCTGTCATCTCCTCACATAGATAAAATTATTATACTCCTTAAATTCCGAAAAATCAAATATTCATTATCCCTGAAATTGTGCAGGCTGTTGATAAAAAGAATGTATTTTACTATAATTAACTTATCTTATTTAAGGATGGATTACCATGAAGCAGATACTCGACAGACTGTTAAAAAACGAGGGAGAAAATCATCTGCTGCCTTTCTTCTGGCAGCACGGAGAAGATGAAACTACTCTCAGAAAATATGTAAATATCATTCACGAGAGCGGATGCGGTGCTTTCTGCGTGGAGTCACGCCCTCACCCCGATTTCTGCGGTGAAAAATGGTGGCATGATATGGACGCCATACTGGACGAAGCGGAAAAGCTTAATATGAAGGTATGGATACTGGATGACAGCCACTTCCCTACAGGCTACTGCAACGGGGCCGTCGAGAATGCCCCCGAGGAACTTTGCCGTCAGGGTATATGCTGTACTCACATTGAACTTGCAGGTGAAAAAGCAGAGTTTAATCTCAAAGAAGTTTTCCCACCTGAATATGAGCCTGTGGGATTTGCCAAGCTGGTTCCCATGGAAAAACAGGGAAATGACGGCAGAATTTTCACCGATGATAAAATTCTCTCCGTAGTAATAAAAAACACCGAGACAGGCGAAGTGATTTCCGTCACAGACAGAATTGACGGAGATAAGCTTTGCTTTGAAATTCCGAACGGCAAATGGAAAATGTATATAGTCGGGCTCACACGCAATATCGGCCACAACAAAAACTATATGAACATGATGAGCGCCCCCTCATGTCACAAGCTTATTGAGGCTGTTTATGAGCCTCACTTTGAGCACTACGGCAAAATGTTCGGCAAGACCATTGCGGGATTCTTCTCCGACGAACCCGAGCTTGGCAATGGCCAGATGTACTGGTTTCTTACCGACATGGGAACAGACTGCGACCTCCCATACAGTTCCGAACTTGATTCCGAGTTAAAATCAAGGCTCGGTGAAAATTATGCAGACAGACTGTATCTCCTCTGGGATAATAGCGGAGATTACAGAGAAGTCCGTTTTGCATTCATGGACAGCATGACAAAACTCATCCGTGAGAACTTCTCAGTACAGGTGGGTAAATGGTGCGAGGAGCATGGCGTTGACTACATTGGTCACTTAATCGAAGACGGTAATGTGCACACAAAGACAGGCTCAGGTCTCGGCCATTACTTCCGAGGTATTCACGGTCAGCACTATTCCGGTCTTGATATTATCGGCGGACAGCTTCTCCCGGGAGATTTCTCCGTTACAGATGATACCTTCAGCGGCATTCATGACCTCGAGATGAATCACTTCATGATTACTGAGATGGCTGTGTCCGCTGCAAAAATCGATCCCAGGAAAAAAGGCAGAACCATGTGTGAGTGCTTCGGTGCTTCAGGCTGGGATATGACCATGCGATTACAGAAGTTCATCATGGATGCCCTTCTCGTCCGTGGTGTAAACTACTTCACTCCCCACGCATTTTCACCAAAGGCATTCCCGGATCCTGACTGTCCTCCGCATTTCTATGCTCATGGCAACAATGCCTTATACAGAGCTTTCGGCAAACTTATGAATTACACCAACAGAGCAAGTGAACTTATAACAGGCGGTATAAAAACCGATGAAATCGCTGTTCTGTACCCTGCAGAAAGTGACTGGCTCGGCAAAAGCATGAAAGGGCAGATTGTGGGCAGAGTTTTAACAGAGAATCAGATTGATTTCACATTTATTCCATGCGATGCTCTCACCGATAAAGAACTTTACGGGACCGATTTCACCGATGGGCTTAGTATTAATAACCATGCGTATAAGGCTGTAATTATCCCCGAATGCGATTGTCTGCCTGACAATGTGCTTAGAGTGTTGAGTGAACTCACAATACCGGTTTATTTTATAAACCGCAGACCTGTGGGTATTTCAGGCAGGGAATATGCCGGCGAAACAATCGTACTTTCCGAACTTGCCGACAGGCTGAGCGTATATAAAACCGCAAAATTCATCCCGGAATGCAGCTGGCTGAGAGCCCTGCGATACAAACATCCCGAGGGTGATGTGTTTATGTTCGTGAATGAGAATCCCGATGAAAATGCTGTTTGGAATGGCAGAATCGAACTTCCTGAAAATAAGGATTTTATCCGATACGACGCTTATGAAAATAAAGTTTTCCACTTTGATTCAGACAACGTTGAAATCAGACCACTCGAAAGCCTTATTCTGGTGGAGGGCAATTGTGATGAAGCCGCAGGATTAAGACTCACAGCCGAAAATTCCACAGTAAGTGAGATTATAAACTTTAAGCGTTCTACCTGTTCCGGTATTGATTACCCGAAATTCGGCGATGACGAAAATATTACTCTCCCGGAAAAACTTCATGAGCTGAAACCGACTTTCTCAGGATTCGTACGATATGAATCAGATATCGAAGTGAATGAGCTTCCTGAAAGAGCAGAACTGTTCATTGAAGACGCTCATGAAGCTGTTGAAGTTTTTGTTAACGGTGTAAGTCTCGGTATCAGGATAGTACCTGAGTTCAGGTTTGATATTACCGAAAATCTTTCTATAGGAAATAACAGCCTCGTAATTGAGGTTGCAACCACTTTAGAGCGTGAAGTTGCGGAAATAAACAAAGATTTACCGCCTAACCCGTTCATGCCCCAGGGAGAACCACACACCCAAAGCGGAATTACCGGCAGAGTTTATCTGCACACAGTATAATCAGAAATAAAGAAAGACAAAGTCGGATACAAATACTGACTTTGTCTTTTTATATGCTTCTTTCTATGATACTTTCATTAACCATGTAATCATAATAAAAGCTCTCCTGAACCTTTTACCGTTCAGGAGAGCTGTTCTGCATATTAAGATATCAGAGTGTGTTCTCCTCAGACTCTTCGTCACCCTCAACATCCTCGATATTCTCGAGATCGAAAACCATCATGCTTCCGCAGTTTGGGCACTCAAGGGAACCTTCGTCGAGCATTTCGCCGTTGAGTTCGATAACATCACCGCACTCCGGGCATGTAACCTCGAAGTATTCCTCTTCTTCGTCGTCGAAGTCATCATCCATGAAATCGAAGTCGTCGTCATCGTCGCAGTCGCAACCACAGTTTCCACCGCACTTGCAGCCGTCGTCACAATAAACTTCTTCCTCGAGGATGCCGAGATCCTCATCAATCTCGTCAACCTGAGCCTCGAGATCGCCTAAAGCGTCACCGAGATCCTCCATGTCGTTAGCCATATCTGTGAGAAGCTCACTGATAGCTAAGAGAACCTTACCTTCTTTTGTGCTGTCATTAATATCAAGACCTTCGATGAGACCCTTGATGTATGCAGCTCTTTCGCAATTATCCATAGTGAAAAACCTTTCCTTTCAAAACAGATATCACTTGTCCGCCGAAACGGATTATTTCTTAATAAGTATATGGGAGCAATAAGGCAAAGCCTTATGCCCGGTGCTGAATCGCATCAGCGATTAAGCACGACCCATGTACTCGCCTGTTCTTGTGTCGATCTGAATCTTCTCACCCTCGGAGATGAAGAGCGGAACCTTAACAATTGCACCTGTCTCGAGTGTTGCAGGCTTTGTTGTGTTTGTAGCTGTGTTACCTGCTACGCCTGGCTCTGTCTCTGTAACAACGAGCTCTACGAAGTTTGGAATCTGAACAGAGAAAACGTTACCCTTGTAGGAGAGGAGTGTGCAAGGATCGTTCTCCTTAACGAACTTGAAGTTCTCTGGGAGGTTATCCTTGGAGATTGGCTCCATCTCATATGTCTCTGTATCCATGAAGTAGTAGAGATCACCGTCTGCATAGGAATACTCAACATCCTTACGCTCGATGAAAGCCTCCGGGAACTTAGCTGTTGGGTTGAAAGATGTTTCTGTAACAGCACCTGTAACAACGTTCTTCATCTTTGTACGAACGAAAGCAGCGCCCTTACCAGGCTTAACATGCTGGAACTCAACAACCTGCATAACCTTTCCTTCGTACTCGAATGTCTTACCGTTTCTGAAATCACTAGCTGTAATCATATTATATAGCCTCCAAATTTATTATAGACTTAATATTCTGTTCTAATATTTTACAGTATTTTCCGCTATATTGCAAGAAAAATTTGTTTATGTAAAGTTATCAGACAATGATGAGCTCCTTTGGTGAGCCTGTTAATGTACGGCATCCGTCCTCTGTGATGAGAAGCATATCCTCAATTCTTACGCCGTATTTGCCAGGAACATAGATACCCGGCTCGTCTGTGATAACCATGCCAACCTCTGTGAGAGTTTCGTCAAGGCGTGAGAATCTCGGCCACTCGTGAATCTCAAAACCTACGCCATGGCCTAAACCGTGGCCGAAAAGTCCGGGATACTCGGCATCGATGATGTCTCTTGCAACCTTATCCATATCACAGCACTTTACGCCCGGCTTACATGCATCGATAACAGCCATGTGAGCCTCAAGAACCTTATTGTAAAGCTTCTTCATGTCATCTGTTGCATAGCCGTAGGCTACTGTTCTTGTCATATCTGAGTTGTAACCTGCTTTTCTTGCGCCTGTATCCATGGTTACAAAATCACCGGGCTGGAGCTTTCTGTCGCCAGGTACACCATGCGGCTTTGAAGAGTTTGGTCCGAAAACAACGATTGGGTCGAATGCGTTGCATTCCGCACCTAATTTTCTCATGTGGAATTCAATCTCAATTGCAATCTCACGCTCTGTTACGCCCTCTTTGAGCATACCGAGAATGTGTGTGAAAGTTGCATCTGTGATAGCCTGAGCATCTTCCATCTTTTTAATCTCTTCAGGAGACTTGATCTGGCGCATTGCGATGAGCTGATTATCGAGAGTAGTATCGAGTACTACATTTACACCGACAGCCTCAAACTCTCTGCGGAATTTATCGGCTACGGAATAAGCAAGCTTGCCAACTTCGAGGAGAACCTCTTTGACTCCGCTTTTTTTGATGAGCTCTACAAGGCTTTCTGTAAGGGCTGTGAAAGGAAGAACCTCGCAGTACTTTGCCTCAGCACCTGCAGCCTCAACATATCTGGAATCCTGAAGAAGGTAAGAACCCTCGTTTGTTACAAGAAGAGCACCGTCACTTGATGGGAACTCTGTTAAATATCTGCGGTTGTGTGGTGTGTAGACAAGAGCTGCTCTCTCAGGGTGACCTGCGAGAAGGGCGTCTCTTAATCTTTCAACAGGATTTTTCATGATAGTATCCTTCTCTCTTTTTGTATGTGTTGTAATTATTTACGGGCTGTTTTTTTCTCAGCTCGAATTCTTTCTTCAAAGTGCCTTCTTATTTTAAAGGTCCATCCGGTTTCAACTTCAATAGGCTCAAGGAGAATTGACTGCATTCCGCAGAGATTTGCACCGATTATGTCGGTATATATCTGGTCACCGACAACAAGGCATTCCCTGAATTTAACCTTTAAGGCAAGTTTTGCCCTGATAAATCCAACAGGAAACGGCTTCATTGCCACATTGACAAAAGGCAGACTGAACTTTTCAGCCACAGCTTTAATTCTCTTCTTGCTCTTGTTGTTTGAAACTATATAAACCTTTATTCCCTCTGCTTCAAGATTTCTTATCAAATCTATACTTCCGGGGAAAGGTTCCTTTGAAATGTAAGATGTAATTGTATTATCCACATCGAGCAGCACTGCCTTTATTCCCATGCTCTTTACAAGCTGTGGGTTTATATCTGTTACACGGCTGAGCTGCAGGGTTGGTATTCTTATGCTCATTATTATCCTTTCGGGCATAAACACAAAAAAGCGAGCTGAAATTGCTCGCTTTTGTTGCTCTGTTAAAACACGAATTACTTAAACTTTCTCTTGCGAGCTGCTTCTGACTTCTTCTTACGCTTTACAGAAGGCTTCTCGTAAGCTTCTCTCTTACGTACCTCCTGGATGACGCCAGCGCGTGCGCACTGCTTCTTGAAGCGTCTGAGAGCACTATCGAGAGACTCGTTCTCTTTTAATCTGATCTCTGCCATTTATATCCCTCCCATCCGGACAAAGCCATGGGTAATTCTGTTAATTTATAACAGTAGTATTATATTCAAATATACAAGGATTGTCAAGCACAAATTAGAAGTTTTTTTGCACAAAATTATGCCTGTTCCAAGTATATCTTTTTTCGAGGAAATTAAAAGGGAGAAGCTTTCACCTCTCCCTGATATTCAATTAGTTGGAAAGAACCTTTGCCATCTCGTAGAGATCATTGTCAAATGTTCTTGGCATTGCAAGAGCCTCCTGAATATCGAGGTCAACAATCTTGTTGTCTCTGGAAACAACAACTCTGTTTGTCTTGCCCTCGTTGAGGAGCTTAACAGCCTTGTAACCGCACTGTGAACCGAGGAGACGGTCACGGAGTGTTGGGGAACCACCTCTCTGAACATGTCCGAGAATTGTAGCTCTTGTCTCAACGCCTGTCTCTTTCTCAATCTGCTTTGCGATTTCGTCTGCATGACCTACGCCCTCAGCAACAACAACGATGAAGTGCTTCTTGCGGTTAGCCTGTGCAGCCTTGATTCTGTCGATAACATCCTTCTGGAGGTCGAATTCAACCTCAGGAACGAGAATTGCGATTGCACCTGTTGCGATACCAACGTTGAGGGCAATGTCACCGCAGTGACGACCCATAACCTCAACAACGGAGCAACGGTCGTGAGACTCTGTTGTATCTCTGAGCTTATCGATGAGGTCGATAGCTGTGTTCATAGCTGTATCGTAACCGATTGTATAATCGGAAGAGGAAATATCGTTATCGATAGTACCTGTAATACCGATTGTAGGAATACCCTCTCTGGAAAGTGCGCTTGCACCCATGAAGGAACCGTCACCGCCGATAACAACGAGACCTACGATATCGTGCTTACGGCATGTCTCTGCAGCCTTCTTGAAACCGGATCCGTCCGGAGCTGCGAACTCCTTGCTTCTTGCGGAGTAAAGGAAAGTACCACCGAGCTGAATCTTATCGGATACGCTTCTGATGTCAAGCGGGATAAGGTCGTCGTGAAGAAGTCCGTTGTAACCTCTTACAACACCGAGAACCTCGTAACCGTCAGCGATAGCTGTTCTTGTAACTGCACGAACAGCAGCGTTCATGCCCGGTGCGTCACCGCCACTTGTGAGAACTGCGATTCTTTTTGCACACATAATATATTCCTCCGAATATTTAAAATAAATTGCTTGTATATACTGAGCCTGACACTCCAATTAAGCAGGCTTTTTACAGATAAATTATAATAAATTACCTGTCTATTTTCAAGAAAAAACTAAATCACAGGCAAATTCCGACAATTTCACCAAAAACTTTGTTAATTTTTCTACATAATTACTTTTTGTTATGTTGATGTACTGCCGACAGTTTATATTTTCACAGCCACATTACTGTCTCCGAGCAGTTTTTTCAGCTCTCTGACGAGAACATCGTTTACATCTACCCTCCAGCGTGCAGGGGCTTTCATGAGCTTCATTTTGTCTGTAAAGTAAATGTAGAGCTCATTTCTTCCGTCAAAGATATCTATGTACTGCATGGCCTTTTTATACTCAAAACTTTCCTCGCTCGGAACACGGATATAAAGTCCCGGATTTCTGCTCGGTGCGCTCTGAACATCTGTCTGCTGAGCTTTGCCGTAATTCCGGTTATTCACAGGAGATTTCTGCTGTGTCTTTTTCAGCTGTGACAGGTCTATATCCTGCATGGAATTCACACGCCTTACGCTGTCGCAGATTATCTTTGGCTCTTTCTCTTCGGTAAAGCTGATTCTTCCGCTTATCTCCACAGTATCTCCCTCTTTGAGAACTCCCTGAAAATAGTTGTAAATCGCAGGAAAAACCAGAACCTCAATACCTGCATACATATCCTCGAGGGTAACAAATGCCATTGCGGTACCCTGTTTGGTTATTTTTTTCTTTACGGTATCCACAAGACCTATAAGATTTACTTTCTGATTATCTTTATAATCAAAATTCTCCCCTGCCGATGCGGATATTATTCTGTCGCACCTTGCGGCATAGCCCGATTCATAAGCCTCTATGAATACAGACATTGGGTGACCGGAGATATACATTCCCGTTACCTCTTTTTCCATGGCAAGAAGCTCTCCGGGCTGATATTCCGCTTCACGACGCATTTCTACCGCAAAATTTATATCCTCTGTTCCAAAAAGGCCAAGCTGACCGTCTATATTGTTTCTTCTGTTGCTGTCAAGCCCATCCATAATCTGAGGAAGTGACATCATCATCTCACGACGATTGTTTCCAAGTCTGTCGAGAGCGCCTGCTTTTATGAGACTCTCAACGGCACGACGATTTAAATCGTGGCCGTTCATTCGTGAACAGAAATCATAGAAGCTCCTGTATTTTCCGCTGTTTCTCTCGCTGATTATTCTTGAGATTACACCTTTTCCGAGGTTTTTTATTGCAAGCATACCATAACGGATGTCGCCATCGGAGACGGAAAATCCCATCTTGCTGTAATTTACATGGGGTGGCAGAACTTTAATTCCAAGGCGGTGGCATTCCTCCATATACTCCTGAAGTTTAGATGAAGATCCAAGCACACTGGATAATAATGCAGCCATATATTCCTGAGGATAAAAACACTTCAGATATGCGGTCTGATATGACAAAGTCGCATAAGCCGCCGCATGGCTCTTATTGAAGGCATAGGAAGCAAAGCTTTCTATCTCGAAGAACAGAGCCTCGGCAATCTCTTTGCTTACTCCCCTTCTTACACAGCCCTCTATTAAGATATTTCCGTTTTCGTCAAGCTCTCCGTTAATGAAAACCTCTTTTTCCTTTTCAAGAACGGATGCTTTCTTTTTCGCCATGGCTCGGCGCACAACATCCGCTCTGCCAAAAGAATATCCGGCAAGTTCTCGGAATATGCTCATGACCTGCTCCTGATAAATTATGCACCCGTAGGTTACATCAAGAATCTTCGCAAGTCTTGGGTGACGGTATCGGATTTTATTCGGGTCCCGCCTGTTCTCCACATACATGTCTATAAACTGCATGGGGCCCGGACGATAAAGAGATATAATGGCAGTTAAATCTTCTATGCTCCTCGGCATACAGCGTTTTGCCGTTCTCTTCATGCCCTCGGATTCAAACTGGAACACACCCTCGGTGTAACCCTGACTCAGCATGTCAAAAACCTCGGGGCTGTTGTCGGGTATTTTTTCAATATCAAAATCAGGCTCTTTTTCTTTTATATATTTTACCGCATTGTCGATTACCGATAAGTTTCGAAGACCCAGAAAGTCCATCTTGAGAAGACCCAGCTCCTCAATGGCGGTCATGGTGTACTGGGTGACAATGGATTCATCGTTTTTCGCAAGCGGTACATAATCGCTGACAGGTCGGTCGGTGATTACCACACCTGCCGCATGGGTGGATGTATGACGGGGCATTCCCTCCACTTTCATTGCCATGTCTATGAGACTGCGAACCTGAGTATCGTTTTCGTATCTCGATTTAAGCTCAGGGTTTACCTTCATTGCCTTCTCTATGGTCATACCGAGATCCATGGGTATCATCTTGGCAACGGCATCGCACACATTGTAAGGAATCGCCATTGCCCTGCCCACATCCCTGACGGCAAGCCTTGCCGCCATGGTTCCGAAGGTGACTATCTGAGCCACATGGTCATCGCCGTATTTGCGCACAACATAGTCGATAATCTCCTGACGGCGTTCATCGGAGAAATCTATATCGAAGTCCGGCATGCTGACTCTTTCAGGATTAAGGAAACGCTCGAAGATAAGGTCATATCTCAGGGGGTCAACAGCTGTTATGCCTATGCAGTATGCCGCAAGACTTCCCACACCGGAGCCTCTGCCCGGTCCCACGGGAATGCCCACGCTCTTTGCGTAACGGATGAAATCATGCACTATGAGATAGTAATTCACATAGCCCATTGTGCTTATGGTGTTTATCTCATACTCCAGCCTGTCGATTATGCTTTTATCGGGATTTTCTCCGTAGTGGCGGTGTAAGCCCTCGTAGCACATACGAACAAAATACTCTTTATTATCGGAACCGTCGGGAGTATCAAAACGGGGAAGCTTTGTCTTGCCGAACTCAAACTCCAGATTACATCTGTCTGCGATGAGCTGGGTGTTATCCGCCGCCTCGGGGAGATTAGGAAAAAGTGAGCGCATCTCTTCTTCGGTCTTGAAGTAAAACTCCTTTGAACCGAAGTCGAGGGTATCCTCGTCCTCTATGGTGCGGTTGGTCTGAATGCACACAAGAACATGGTGCATCTGCTCGTCCTCTCTGTCGACATAATGACAGTCATTTGTTAAGACTAGCGGTATGCCCGTTTCTCTTGAAAGTTTTATTATCTGCGGATTAACCTGAGCCTGTTCTCGGATGCCGTGATCCTGAAGCTCAAGGAAGAAATTGCCCTCACCGAAAATATCACGATAACGAAGGGCTGCTCTTTTTGCCTCTGCGTAATCATTCGCAGAGATTGCCCTCGGTATTTCACCTGCTAAACAGGCGGAAAGGGCAATAAGTCCTTCATGATGTTCACGGAGCAGATCGAGGTCCACACGGGGATGATTGTAAAATCCCTCCGTAAATGCCTTTGAGACAAGCAGAGAAAGATTCCTGTAACCTGTCTCGTTCTCGCACAGAAGAACGAGGTGGCGGTTCTCTCTGTCAAGCTCATAAATACGGTCAAAACGGGTGCGCTTTGCCACATAGACCTCACAGCCTATTATGGGTTTTATACCCCTTGATTTTGCCGCTTTATAGAAATTAACGGCGCCGTACATGACGCCGTGATCTGTTATTGCAACCGATTTCATGCCGAGGCTTTTCGCCTTGTCGAGCATTCTCTCTATTCGGCACGCTCCGTCCAGGAGAGAATATTCGGAATGTACATGAAGATGAGTGAACATGGTTCTCTCCTTTCGGGGAATTTACTTTGTTATATCTCTGTGGGTGATTGTTGTCTTAATGTGCTTGTCAGCAAGGTGATTATACATGTACTGGGCAAAAGCAACACTGCGGTGATGTCCGCCTGTGCAGCCCATGGCAATAACCAGCTGACTTTTGCCCTCTCTGATATACATCGGAAGAAGAAAATCTATCATTTCTGTGAGCTTTGTTCGGAACTCCTCAGCCTCAGGCTGACCCATTACATATTCGTAAACAGGCTTGTCGAGACCGGTCTGATGACGAAGCTCATCAATGTAGAACGGATTAGGAAGACAGCGTACATCAAATACGAGATCAGCCTCAGGCGGTAAACCGTGACGAAAACCGAAACTCATGCAGTGAACATAAAGACTCTGCTCCTTTGAATCGAGGAAGAGCTTTGTAACCTGCTCTTTCATGTACTGCGGTCTGAGTGCGGATGTATCTATAATGTAATCTGCACGCTCCTTGACAGGGCGAAGCATCTCACGCTCCAGCATAATGGCGTTCTGCAAAGATCCCTTGAAACTTTCGGCAAGAGGATGCTTTCTTCTTGTCTCCTGATATCGATGAGCAAGAACAGCATCATCACAGTCAAGGAACAGAATTTTATATTCTCTCTTCTGGTCTTTGAGAGTTTCAGTGGCGTCAAAGAAAGCCTTGAAAAGCTCTCCGCCTCTTGTATCGCATACCACAGCAACTTTCGGTGGCATACCCTCGGATTTGCTGTACATATCATAGAAAATCGGAATCAGGGCAGGTGGAATATTATCCACACAATAGAATCCTATATCCTCCATGGCATCGATAGCTCTTGATTTTCCGGCGCCGGACATTCCGGTTACAATTATAAACTCCATAAAAACTCCCTTACATTAAGTTAAGAACCATAAGCACCAGCGGAATTGATGCCAGTGAGAATATGGTGGAAAGGGTAACTGTCTGAACAGCATATCCGTAATCTTTTCCATAAAGCTGAGCATATACCGCAACATTGGCTCCGACAGGACATGCACAGGCTATCATGACACAGGTGCAGAGCTCCCTGTAAGATTCCGGCATAACAAGCATGGAAAGCGCACAGATAAACGGAATCAGGGCAAGTCTCACAAAAGAAAGCAGGTAAAGCTTCGGTGTGAGGAACATGCTCTTTAAATCTGTCTGGGCAAGGTAGGTACCGAGAACCAGCATGGCGATGAAAGTGTTTGCGTTACATGCGGCACCTATGGTGCTTGTAATAACAGTAGGAAGCGGAATCTGTGTAAAGAAAATCACGAGACCGATAATAAGACCTATGATAAAGGGTGAAGTAAATATGGTTTTAAAATTGACTTTCACCTTTTCTTCCTTTAGAACCGCCGCACCGTAGGTCCACTGACCGATATTAAGAAAAGCAATGAATGCGGTGATGTAGAAAACAGCCTCTGAGGAATATGCCGCCACTATGAGAGGAATTCCGAAGAATCCCGGGTTTGAGAAACAGGCGGCAAAATTATCTATCGGGGACTTTTTGAAGATAAGTCTTGAAACAAGGGCCGAGATTATAAGAAAGACAAGTGCCAACAGAGCACTTACACCGAGCTGAGCAATGCGCTCAGGGGTGCGTTCCTTGATAAAACCGTTGATGATAACACAGGGCAGTATGATGTAAATCAGAAGATTCGCAAGGGTTTTACTGCCGTCTTTTGTTATGAGTTTTTTCTTAAATAGAATGTATCCCATGCCCATGATAAGGAACATGACCACAATCTGCTTGAGAATTATAAGTACCGTAGACATTCTTTCTTCCTCACAAAATAAAGTTTTCGTCCACCTTTTTCAAAAGGTGGTGGGGTTTGGGGCAAAGCCCCAATTTTATCTGATGCCGTTAAACTCAGAAGGACAAACAGAGCGAAGCTCTGAACTGAAAAAGTCAGTCATAGAGTCGAGAAAATACAAAGTATTTTCGAGCGATTATGACGAACCTCCTGAACAATGTCTGCCAAGTAAATAAAACTTTGATATACTAAAGTTTTCGTCCACCTTTTTCAAAAGGTGGTGGGGTTTGGAGCAAAGTCCCAATTTTATCTGATGCCGTTAAACTCAGAAGGACAAACAGAGCGAAGTGTCCTTGCCGGACCTCCCGCACAGTGCTTTCCAAGAAGAATGACATCATCTGATTTCCTTTTAGATTTCACTTATTACTTCAGCAAAATAACCTCGCACTCAAGCTCAACACCCTTTTTCTCAAGGACAACAGCTTTTACCCTGTCGATAAGCTCGCATACATCTTTGCATGTGGCTTTGCCCTTATTGATTATGAAACCTGAATGCTTTTCGCTAACTTCGGCGTCACCGACATGTTCGCCTTTTAAGCCGCACTCCTCGATAAGTGCTGCAGCAAAATATCCCTCGGGACGCTTGAAAGTACTGCCCGCACTTGGGTATTCCACAGGCTGCTTTGACTTTCTTCTGCCGAGAAGGTCTTCCATTTTTGCTACTATCTCTTCCCTTTTGCCTTTTGCAAGCTTCAGGTACATGAAAGTGATAATCTTATCTGAATCTGTAAATGCGGAGTGACGGTAGGAAAGTCCCAGCTCATCGCCCTCGAATTTTCCGTCACTACCGTCCGGGTTCACAAACTCAGCAACGGTAAGAACATCTTTCATCTCTCCGCCGTAGGCACCTGCGTTCATATAGCAGGCTCCGCCTAAGGAACCGGGAATTCCCCATGCAAACTCGAGGCCTGTAAGTTCGTTCTCTTTGGCGCATATGCAAGCCGCCGCAAGCGTTGCTCCGGCACCGACTTTAAGGGTGACACCATCCTCAAGAATTTCAACCTTATTGAAATCTCCACCGAGGCGGATTACCACACCACGAAAGCCCTCATCGGCCACGAGAAGATCACTTCCGTTGCCGAGAAGGAAATATCTTATATTGTTCTCTTTAATGCAGGCAAGCACTTTTTTGAGCTCATCCACACTTTTTACAATTATATATCTGTCGGCAGGTCCTCCGATTTTAAAACTTACATGACCTGCAAGGTTTTCGTTTTCGATATTAGTTATACCGCACTCCATGCAGAGGGCATCGAGTGCGGAATAGTTCATTGTCATATATTATTCTCCGATAAAAGCAGTTTTTTATTTTAATCAAAGATTGTTGAAATCTCTCTTTGTATGCTCACCAGGCATATCGTTAGGATCTACTCCAAGGTTCATGAGAAGCTCCTGTGCGGCATTGTATCCCATCTTCTTCTGACGGTTGTTCATGGCAGCTACCTCAATGATAACAGCTACATTTCGACCGGGTCTGATAGGTACGGTAATTACGGGAACTTCCACACCTAAAATCTCGGTATATTCGCTGTCTACACCCATGCGGTTGTAAACCTTGTCGGGATCCCAGTTCTCAAGGGATATAATCATATCTATATCCTTCTGAAGCTTTACTGCACCCATACCGAAGAGTCTACGTGCATTGATAATGCCTACACCACGAAGCTCAATAAAGTGGCGAATATTTTCAGGCGCCATACCCATGAGAACTCCGTTGTTGTATTTGCGGATTTCTACGGCATCATCGGCAACAAGACGATGTCCACGTTTGATAAGCTCTATGGCTGTTTCTGATTTACCTACACCGCTGTCACCCACGATGAGAACACCCTCACCGTAAACCTCGAGAAGAACGCCGTGGCGTGTGATTCTCGGTGCGAGCTCGTCGGAAAGATACTGAACAAGAGATGCGAAAACATCGGATGTTGTCTTCTCACTGCGGAGTATCGGAACATCGAACTCCTCTGCACATTCCACCATGTAATCCGGAATTTCGAGATCTCTTGTAAAAAGAACTGCCTTAGGCTTGAGGGCAATGTAATCTCTTATGATTTTATTCTTCTTCTCTTCATCATAGGAATTTAAAAGAGCAAGTTCACCGAGACCTATGACGGAAATTCGACTGTTATCAAAAAGTGAGGTAAAACCCGAGAACTCGATACCCGGACGGTTGACTTCTACTGTGCTGACTTCTATATCTTCGGCTGAAACAGGCAGATATACCGCCTCAAGATCTAATTTACCGATAATCTTTGCAAGTGTGATTGAATAATCAGGCATAATTAATTCCCCTTTCGGTTTGTGTGAAAATCCTTATGTTTATTTTACCATAATAAAAGACTTTTATAAACCGCTAATTTCAAAAAGTTTTGTGTGATACTACAAAAATCACGGCCTTTTTTCCACATGTCAAACTGCTTTTTTCTCTGTTATTTTTATGCTCTCTGTGCTATAATGCATTGATGTGATTATATTTTATCCGGAGGTGAATATCACCGTGAACAAGGAAATACTTTTCGGAATACTTGTTTCAGCCTTAATCGGCTATCTTATAGGATGTATC
The DNA here is from genome assembly GCA_030526115.1 of Clostridia bacterium. Taxonomy (GTDB): domain Bacteria; phylum Bacillota; class Clostridia; order Oscillospirales; family Acutalibacteraceae; genus SIG603. The sequence continues at coordinate 7,835 of JAUNDK010000001.1, read as the reverse complement.
AACCCCGCGTTCATAATTTCTAAGCTTAAGGGGTTTGACATTCGAAATACCGGTTCCGGCAATGCCGGTGCAACCAATGCCGCCCTCGCAATGGGCAAAAATGTGGGAATGATGATTGCTGTGTTCGATGTGGCAAAGGCCTGTGCAGCTGTGTACCTTGCAAACAAAGCCCTTCCCGAATTCAATCTCTCCACAGAGATAAGCGGAACCGCATGTATTATCGGTCACATGTACCCATTCTACATGAAGTTCAAGGGAGGCAAGGGTCTTGCATGTCTTGCGGGAATTATTCTTTCGTACCACCCTGTTGCTTTGCTGATACTGTTCTTTGCAGAACTGGTACCTGCGCTTCTTGTGGGTTACGGAGTAATTTTCCCTCTGCTGACAAGCGTACTTGTACCTCTGCTTTACGGACTTATCACTAAGAACGTTACAGGCGCTCTCATCTACTGCATTGCTTCTGTGTTTGTGGTAATCAAGCACATACCGAACATAAAGAAAGTAATGAGCGGAGAAGAACTCCCCATTAATGCACTGTGGAAAGGAAAGGAGTTCAGAAAATGACAATTTCTCTTCTTGCTGTTGCTTCTGCGATTATTACCGCTCTGCTGTACATTTTTACAAATGTATCGTGGTGGTTTCTTCTTCCGATTTTTCTCGGACTGATGGTGGGAATTCTCCTTCTGGTTTTAACACCGTGTCTCCTGTATGTTTCACAGATTGACATGGAAAAGCCGGTGGAAAAATCTTCAAAGTTCATCAATTTCTATTCAGCACTTATGCTGGATGTTGCCCTGACTTTTATGAGAATAAAGCTGGTATATACCGGCGAAGAAAAACTTCCCAATGAACCGTTCCTCTTTGTGGGCAATCACCGCTCAAACTATGATCCTCTGGTCGGAATTTTTGCTCTCAGAAAACACAGAGTCGGCTTTGTTGCCAAAAAAGAGCTTTTCAAAATTCCGATTATCGGCCGCATGATGCACCTTATATTCTGTCTTTCCCTTAATCGAGGAACAATCCGTGATGAGGTTAAAACCATAGGCAGAGCCATTGAGGTTATCGACAGCGGTGAGGCAAGTATCGGCATTTATCCCGAGGGCACAAGAAACAGCGGAGAGGGACTTCTCCCATTTAAGAACGGTGCCTTTAAGATTGCCAAAAAGGCTGACTGCTCTGTTGCGGTGGGTGTAATCAGGGGCAGCGAAGAATGCCGTAAGAATTTCCCGAAAAAGACTGTTGTCATGCTCGACATTGTCGGTGTGCTTGACAGAGAATATGTCTCAGCCCACTCCACAGCGGAGATAAGTGACAAGGCAAGGGACATGATGGAAGAATTCATCACAACTCATAAAGCCTAATAAAAAGAAACAAGCGTCGGAACCGAATCCGACGCTTTTGTTATACCCTGATAAGATTATTTAAGCTCAAAGAGAGCCTCTGTCTCGACAGCGAGATTACCCGGAAGAACTGCCATACCTACGGCACTTCTTGATGGAACACCATCCTCACCGAAAATATCCTTGAGGAGCTGAGTTCCGCCGTTTGCAACCTGTGGCTGCTCGTAGAAATCAGGAGCAGAGGAAACGAAACATGTTACCTTAACGCAGGACTTTACGTTATCGAGATCTCCGACCTCACGCTTGAGAACAGCAAGAACATTAAGCATACTCTTCTTTGCGAGTTCATAGCCCTCTTCTGTTGTAACATCGATGCCGAGTTTACCGTCTTTCTCGTCACCGTTGATTTTAGTACCGCAACCGGAAATGTAAACAAGCTTATCTCCGAAGAGCTTTGCAGGGGCATAGAGACCACCCTTTGCAGGAGGCTCAGGGAGAGTAAGACCTAATTCAGCGAGTTTTTCTTCTACTTTGCTCATTGTGAAAATATCCTTTCATGGGTGAAAAATATATATGTATTATCGCACAAAATATGAATAAAATCAAAAGCTTTTGATAAACTTTTTCCCTCATATGTCACTTCGTGACTGATGAGGTTAAAGGTGGACGAAAACCTTTACTCTTTTACTGCAAATTCACCTGCTTTTGTGCCGGTCAGTCTGTCTTTATCTACCGCAATTACACCATTGACAATTACCTTATCAAGACCGACACAGTACTGCTTTGCATCCTCGAATGTTGCTTTATCACTGATTTTCTTTTCATCAAATATCAGCACATCCGCCTTCATTCCCTTCTTCAGATAACCTCGGTCCCTTAAACCAAGTCTGTCCGCCGGCATACCTGTCATTTTTCTGACTGCGGTTTCAAGACTGAAGAGTTTATCTTCTCTGACACATTTTCTTATTACCCTTGGGAAACTTCCGTAAAGTCTTGGGTGGGGATTATCTCCTCCACCATAAAGACTGTCGCTTATTACTGAACAGTACGGCAGACTCAGCACTCTGTTCACATCGCTCTGCGCCATACTGTAAAGTATCACTCCTACTTTTCCGTTGTTTCTCTCTATAAGCTCACTCATCAGGACATGTGGCTCGATTCCAACGAAATCAGCCGCTTCTTTCATATTCATGCCGCAGAACTTTCTGTCATCTTCACACATGACAGAACTTATCCCTATATTCTCAAAACCGATGGATGAAACCATATTATCCCAGTCAGCGTGTTCACGGTAGATTTCTTTTTTCAGGAACTCGCAGTCGTGAATATTCTTCACTGTCGGTGGCAACAGGCTCATTATGGTTGTGGAACCTGCTATGTATGGATAACAATCAACCGTTACGTTACCTGCTTTCTCAATAAGCTCTATCGCCTCATCAAGACCTTTGCCCCAGTTCTTAATTCCTGTAACCTTAAAATGGGATATATTAAGGGATATATCAGCCTTCTTCGCTATTCTGATTATCTCCTCAATCGACTTTGCAAGGCTGTTTCCCTCGCCTCTTATATGGCTTGTAAGGTACCCGCCGTGCTTTGCCGCCGCTTTTGCCATGGCGACAAATTCTTCTTCCGCTGTGTAACATTCGGGATCATACATTATTCCGCAGGAAAGACCAAGCGCTCCTGCCTGCACGCCTTCCTCAATCCACTTACACGCTTTCCGAAGCTGTTCTTCGGTCATCCTTCCTTTTCCGTATCCCTTTACTGCAGCAGTAATGCTGCCTGTGGCACACAGCACACCCACATTGAGCGGTAAATCATTATTTTTAAGCTGAGTGATATAATCCGCAACGGATATAAAATTACAGTCCGCTCTGCCGAGACACGGCTCTATATAGTCGAGAATCTCAGGAGTTGTCGGAGCAGGTGCAAGGCCGCAGTTTCCCGCTATCGCTGTTGTTATTCCCTGACGAAGCTCGGCCTCCCCGAAATTTTCATCATAGAGTACTGCTATGTCATGATGACGGTGAGCATCTATGAATCCCGGGGTTACACACTTCCCCTTCGCGTCAATTATTTCCGCGCCTTCTATATCGATTTTTCCGATATCGGCAATTATCCCATCTTCTATGAGCATATCGGCAGTATAAGCCTTTTCTCCTGTACCATCGATTATTTTTCCGTTTTTTATTACAGTCATTATATCACTACCTCATAAGTAATTCATACTTTAATGATTATACAACAATATCGCCCATAAAAACAACATATAAAACAAAAGTGACCGTCCCTGTTGGGACGGCCGCTTCCGTAAAAACACTACTCTCTTATAAATAAGTTATTATCAAAGAAATCAGTTAACAAAATCTTTGTAATAATCAAGCAGTTTCGAATTAAGTTAAATTATTTAACTGTAGCGAATCTGAAGTTGTTCTGCCATGTATCGAGGATGTAACCACCTGTTACCTTACCGGAGATAGCATAGGAAGAAGATCTGTAGTAAACTGTGGAGATTGGGCACTCCTCAGCGAGAATCTGCTCACATGTGTAGAAGTCCTTCTGACGAGCCTCGAGGTCTGTGTTTGTTCTTGCATCAGCAAGAGCTGCATCGTAGTCAGCGTTAGAGAACTTAACAGAGTTGTTACCTCCGCCTGTCTCCCACATGTCGTACCATGTCATTGGATCGTTGTAGTCACCGCCCCAACCGGAGAAGTCGAGAACGAAGTTACCGTTGTTTCTCTCAGCGGAGAGAGCCTTTGTTGTCATGGAGTTAACTGTGATATCGATACCGAGGACAGTTCTGATGTTCTCCTGGAAGAATGCTGCTGTGTTAACAGCTGTATCGGAATCACCAACGTTCATTGTGATGTGAGCGGAGAGATCCTCAACTGTGCATCCGAGCTCCTCGAGAGCCTTTGCGAGGTAATCCTTAGCTGCAGCTTCGTCAGCCTCTGCGCTTCTGAGCTCACCGATCTCAGCTACCATAGCATCTCTGAAGGAGTTACCGTCAAAGCCTGCAACAGGACCTGGGCAGAACATTGTAGCCGGCTGAGACTGATCCTTGAGGATAGCTGCGATGTAAGCAGATCTTGAGTAGCAAGCATCAATAGCCTTTCTGAGGTTCTTGTTGGACATGTACTTGTCTTCGCAGTTGAAGAGGATGTGGTACTCTGTCTGCTCAACGAAGTCGTGAGTTACGAAACCTTCGTTCTTCATCTGAACAGCCTGGTCACCTGTAAGGGAAATAACGTCAACTTCGCCAGCCTTGAAAGCGTTGAGTCTTGTATCGGAAGTTGTGTACATCTTCCAAACGAATGTATCAACGGAAACCTTGTCAGCATCGAAGTATGTTGGGTTCTTCTTGAGGATGATCTCGGAATCATGTGTCCAAGTATCCATTACGTATGGACCGCAGGAGATTGTGTACTCAGGATCCATGAAGTAGTTGTCAGCACCAACTTCGTTGTAGAAAGCCTCGTTAACAGGGAAGAGTGTTCCGAATGTCATGAGGGAAAGGAAGTATGGAATTGGAGCTGCGAGCTTAACCTCGAGTGTGTAATCATCGAGAACCTTAACGCCAACCTCTTCCCAGTCGCACTCACCGTTGTAGAACTTCTCACCGTTGAGGATAGCAGCTGTGTTGTAGAGGAAGTAAGCGTACTCTGTACCTGTCTCAGCTGTCATAGCCATCTTCCATGCGAAAGCATAGTCGTTAGCTGTAACCTGTGTGCCGTTGGACCATACTACATCGTCACGAAGGTGGAATGTGTATGTGAGACCATCTTCAGCGATGTCCCAGGACTCAGCAACACCTGGGCCAGGGTTGGAGTTTTCATCATGAGCGCAAAGGCCTGTGAGGAGGCAGTTCATGATTTTGAAGTCTGCGGAATATGTTCCGGAGAGTGAGTTGATGGATGTTGGCTCCATGGAGAGATCAACAACGATTGTGTTCTCTTCAGTTGTGCCAGGATAAAGATCCGCATTGTTGTTCTCTTCAGCGGAAGCTGTTACGCAGCATGTTACTGCCATAGCGAGAACAAGAACAAGAGCAAGAAGTCTTTTCATGTTTTGTTTCCTCCATAAAAGATTTTAAAATGTAGTGTAGTGTAGTGTTTTGTAAAGTCCGATTTGAAATTTACTACTCTATTATAGTAAAGCGATATATAATTTGCAAGTTTTATTTTTCTAAAATTCATCATTCTACGAATACGTGATAAAATGCATGTACTTTTTGTGCATTATATCGTATATTATTCACATCATATACATATTTATACATCATAAACTCATTTTTCTGTATATATATTAAAGTTGTACTTGCAAATTTTTTCCCAATATGATATATTAAGTGCAGTAAATTTCATATTACTCATTTGTATACTATTATATAGCAAAGGGAGAAAGATAAAAATGGATCTCAAAAACAGAAACTTTCTTAAATTACTGGATTACACTCCTGAAGAGATAGAATACCTCATCGAGCTTTCCGCAAAGTTCAAGGCACTCAAGAAGGCAGGTATTCCACACAAGACCCTCGAGGGCAAGAACATTGTTATCACCTTCGAGAAGGACTCCACACGTACACGCTGTGCATTTGAAGTAGCAGCTTCCGACCTCGGTATGGGCTGCACTTACCTCGGACCATCCGGTTCACAGATGGGCAAGAAGGAATCCATCGCTGATACAGCCCGTGTTCTCGGCAGAATGTATGATGGCATCGAGTACAGAGGTTTTGCTCAGACTATCGTAGAGGACCTCGCAAAGTACGCAGGTGTTCCTGTATGGAACGGACTCACAAATGAGTTCCACCCAACACAGATACTCGCAGACATGCTCACAATCAAGGAGCACTTCGGTCACCTCAAGGGAATCAACTTCTCTTACTTCGGAGATGCCCGCTACAACATGGGTAATTCCCTCATGGTAGGTTGTGCAAAACTCGGCCTTAACTTCACAGCATGCTGCCCTGCTAAGTACTTCCCAAGCGAAGAGCTCGTAAACACATGCAAGGAGATCGCTGCTCAGACAGGCGGTTCCATCACATTAACAGAGGATCCTGAGGCTGCAGCAAAGGGCGCAGATGTACTCTGCACAGACGTATGGGTTTCAATGGGTGAGCCTGTTGAAGTATGGGCAGAGAGAATCGCAGAGCTCTCCCCTTATCAGATTAACTCCAAGCTCATGGAGATTGCAGGTCCAAACGCAAAGTTCATGCACTGCCTGCCATCTTTCCACGATCTCAACACAACAATCGGTAAAGAGATGGGTGAAAAGTTCGGCCGTGATTCCATGGAGGTTACAAACGAGGTATTCGAAAGCGAAGCTTCCATCGTATTCGACGAGGCAGAGAACAGAATGCACACAATAAAGGCTGTTATGGCAGCAACAATGGGTGGCGCAATCATCTAAACTTTTATATAGAAACGGCGGACAGGTCACACTGTCCGCTGTTTTTCTTGACAGTTCTTATATACAGTAGTATAGTTACGAATAAAGAGTTGATTTTTCACATATTTTTTTGAAGGATTTTAACCATGATTGACGACGAAAAGAAGATTCCCAAAGCTCAGGAAATCGATGATGACAGCCTTGAAGAGGTTTCAGGTGGCGCTTGGTGGACAAAAATAACAAGAAGAGTAAAAACTCCAATCGGTCCACATAGACCGACTTGGAATACTACACCTACTGCTCCAAAGGACCCGGTTCAGAGTGCTCCTATTCAGGATCCTCCGGAATCAAGTGAAGAGCCGACATTTGAAAGACACTGTCCTGATGACAAGCCTTATGAATACTTCGAGCAGGAACTCTGGGAGGGCAATAAGATTCCTCAGGGATATTCCGATGATGAATAATATATATTAAAACGGCGGGCAGCTTTAACTGTCCGCTTTTAAATTGAGGTAAACTATGAGTGATAATTTCAAGCTTGAAAACTACAAATTCTTCAGCCATAAGGAGTGCGAGTTCTTCCCCTGCCATGAATGTGAGAATCCGGATGAGTTCAACTGCCTGTTCTGCTACTGCCCACTCTACGCTTTAGGTAACAGATGCGGAGGTAATTTCAAGATTATGGAAAACGGCATCAAAGATTGCTCCGAATGCATATTCCCACACAGAAAAGAGAGCTACGAGAAAATAGTTGAACGCTGGCCTGAGATAGCCGCACTTAATAAGAGATAACAAAAAAGCAGTCATTCGGGAATTCCTTCCTGTCTGACTGCTTTTGCTTTTTGCGATTGTAAGCCTTTTTGCTTTCCACAACCTTTGTTGCAGGATTTGCAACACCCCAGGTGGACCTCTGCTCGTTGTAGTAAGCTTTCTTTGCTTTCTTGGAGAGCTTTTCAACTGAAACAAACTTCTTTGCCATAATGTTTACCTCCGATATTTTTATTTATTATATTATAGCATATTTAAAATGAAATATATTTCGATATATGCAAAAAACAGCCTATCCGTATGGATAGACTGTATAAAAAAGGGATGAAACCCTGAAAA
>JAUNDK010000017.1 GCA_030526115.1 Clostridia bacterium | reverse complement strand
AGCTTATATGGTGATAAATATAAAATTTACAAGGATAAAGATATGCAGGGTGTTGTTGAGCCCTGCTTTTTTATTCGACATATATCAACTGCATGCGAACCAAGGGCAAGTAATCAGACAGGATATCGCCATTTGATTGAAACAAGATTTCACACTGATGATGTTGACCAGCGGAACGAAGTGAACATGGACTTCGTGAAATTCCTTGACCTTATAAATCTTGGAGATTTCAAATTGCATGGTTTTAACATTGACGGAGTTGTTTCCAACGATGTTCTGGTTATGACTTCTACTTACTATACAATATGTATAGATGAGGACGATGTGCCATTGATAGAAGATGCGAAGTTGATAATAGATGCCGACATTAATGGCAAAGTACACTAAAGAGGACCTTGTAATCAGGACAGAAGGATAAGTAATGGCAAAGACATTAAAATATACAAAAGAAGCGATTATAAACAGCAATCGTTTCTCAAGATACAAAGATTTCCTTGTGTATATACTTGATGAAAACAAGATGTACACAGTTAAGGAAGTCGAGAAAACTATTTCAATCTATAACGAAAGGAAAGTGATATAAATGGCACTTGGCGGCGGAACATTCACAAAAACAGATAAGGTTCTCCCTGGCGTATATATCAATGCTGTAACCACAGGCCTTCCAAGCTCAAATTCTGAACGTGGAGTTGTTGCGGTTCCTATGAATTGGAACTGGGGCCCTGAGGATGAGATTGTAAAGGTAGATAAATACAATCTTAAGGACAATGAAACCTATAAGATTTTTGGATTCCCATATAATTCCGATGAGATGCGCCCGATCAGAGAGATGTTTGCCGGAGCTGATACAATTCTTTTCTATAGAGCAAACAGCGGCGGAGAAAAAGCAAAGCTCGAAAAGACTGTTGGAGAATCTACAGTTACAGTTGCTCACGCAAAGTATTCAGGCACAAGAGGCAACGACCTCAAGTTAGCTGTTGTAGCAAATCTTGACGATTCAGATAAAAACTATACAGTAAATGCTTTTATGGATGGACGTAAAGTATTTTCACAGATGGCCGATGATGTTGATGATCTTGTTGATAATGATTTTATCACATGGGAGAAATCCGGATGGACACTCGAAGAAGACGCAGGTTCTTCTTTTACTGATGGCACAGACGGCACAGCATCAATTGATGATGTAACTGCATTTACAGAGAAGCTCCAGAAACATCACTGCAATATTATCATTGCTCCAACATCAGAAAATGCAACAAAGGCGGCACTTATCAATTTTGCAAAAAGAATGAGAGAGGATCGTGGTTATAACACACAGGTTGTTGTATATAATTATAACTCTGCTGATTCTGAAGCTGCAATTTCTGTTGCAAACACAGCAAAAGATGCTGATGGTTATGAACTTGTATATTGGGTCGGTGGACAGGAAGCCGGAACAAAGGCAGGAAGTGACCTCAACGGCACCGTTTATTCAGGTGAATACAATATTGATACAGACTATACTCAGACAGAGCTTGAAGGTAAGCTCGCAAATGGTGAGTTTGTGCTGCATGAGGTAAATGGTGAAATCTGTGTTCTTAAAGATATCAACACTCTTAAGACATATACAGAAGCAAAAGGAAGTGTATTCAGAAATAATTCCACAATAAGAATTATCGATAAGATTTCCGATGATGTTTCTGCTGTGTTTGCCAGATTCATTTACGGCAAGGTTAAGAACTCACCTTCCGGAAGAGACCTCCTCAAGGTTTCTATTTATGATGTTTTAAACGAGCTTGTAACAGATGAAGCTATTGAGCCTATTGATGTTACAGATATCGTTGTTGAAGAGGCTAAAGAAAACAGTGTTACAGTTGAAATTCCTGTAAAAATCTTTGGCTCAATCGAACAGGTTTACATCGTATTATCAATTTCTTAATGAGGGAGGGTACAATCAATGAAAGCAAAGAATGCAATCAGCGGTCATTCCGGAATTGTCACACTTGAGATTAACAAGAAGCTTTATGAGCTGGGAAATCTCAAGAAGTTTGAAGCAAAATTATCTATTGATTCCAGCGAGATTAAAATATGTGGCAGTAATATCGTTAAGCATAAAGCCGGCATGATTTCCGGTGATTACAGTGCAACAATCGAATATAATATGCCACAGTTAAGAGCGGCCATCACCGAGTATAAGAAAACAGGGAACTTTCCTGATGTCAACATTATTGTTGAGAACGATGAGGCAACATCTGATGTCAAAGGTCAGAAAATCAAGTTTTACAACTGTATTCCAAGTGAACTTTTACTCGCGCTGCTTGATGCAGAAAGCAATGAATTAACAGAGGACTTCTCCGGTACATTCGACGATTACGAAATTCTAAAGAGCTTTAAGGAAGTTAAAGACGTAGCAAAGAAGCTTAACTGAAAAATATAGCAAACCACATATAGGAGGAACGAAAAATGTCACAGTTTGCAGCATTTATGAAATCTAACAAAAAAGAGAGAACCGTGGTAGAGTATGTTGCCACAAAGAGCATTGTGGATGAGAACGGAAATCCAATGAAGTGGAAGTTCAGACCGATTACATCCGCAGAGTTTGAACAGCTTAAGGATGATTGCACAAAGCAGTCTATTGGCAAGAATGGCGCATCAGCGAAAGTTGATATGAACATGCTTACATCAGAGATGATTGTAAGCTGTACTGTATATCCTGACTTATATGATGCGGAACTCATGAAATCTTATGATGTGACCAACGCTCGAGCTCTTTTATACGAGCTTGTCGATAATGCAGGCGAATATGCAGACTTGGCTGCTTTCGTTCAGAAAATCTGTGGATTTAAGGGCTTTGATGAAGAAATAGAAGAAGCAAAAAACTAATCGAAGGAGGCGAAGATGACGATGCTCGAGTCGCCTATTTTTGCCTCCATCAGCTTCATATTTTACCATCACAGTATTTAGCTTTAGACAGAAAAGAAAAAGCTTTTATCTGGGCTGCAATTATCTGTAAGCATGAAGCAGACGAAGAAGCCCGGAAAGAAATAGACAGAAAATCTCGAAGGTAGAAAGGAGGAGGTGGACACGGCAACATTAAGCTCCACAATTAAGCTCAATGACAAGATGAGCGGAACGTTATCAAAAATAAATAACGGATTTAAAAGCCTTCTTAGCGGAATGAGTAAAACCGCTGACGGAATTAACGATTTCTCTGATTCTGTTAATAGTGTGAGCAAAGGAATCGGAGAATTTGCCGGCAATCTTGTAAAAACCGCCGCCAGTATTTTCTCCATTCAGAAAGCCTTTGAAGTATTCAAGATGGGCATAGACTATGCCAGCGATTTATCTGAGGTTCAGAATGTTGTAAGCAAAACATTTGAAGACAGTGAAGAAGCCATAAACTCATGGGCTCAGACAGCTTTAAGTGCTTACGGCCTTAATGAAGTAAGTGCAAAAAGATATGTCGGTACAATGGGTGCTATGCTCAAATCCAGTGGTTTGTCAGGCGATGCGGTTGAAACCATGTCAAAGAGTATTACAGCTCTTTCCGGTGATTTAGCTTCATTCCATAACTTATCATCTGAAGATGCTTTTAATAAACTTCGAGCAGGTATATCAGGTGAAACAGAGCCATTAAAACAGCTGGGTATTAATATGTCAGTTGCAAATTTGGAATCGTATGCTTTATCAAAAGGTATTGAAACTTCATACAATGCGATGAGCCAGGCACAACAGACTGCATTAAGATACAACTATCTCATGGAAGCTACTGCGGATGCCCAGGGAGATTTTGCAAGCACACAAGACAGCTACGCAAACCAGACGAAGCTGCTATCGGAGAACTTTACACAGTTTATGGGCACCATTGCTTCAAGTGTTATTCCCATCTTGGAAACTGCTCTTCAGAGTGTCAATAATGTATTGCAGGTTGTGACTAATAACTGGGACAAACTTGCACCTGTATTAGGTATTGTTGTTAAGGCAATAGCAGCTGTAGTCGCCGTTGTTACAGCATGGAAGATAGCTCAATGGGCTTTAAACGCTTCTTTGGCGGCGAATCCTATTACATGGATAATTGTGGGTATTATTGCAATAATTGGAATAATAGTCACCGTAGTAAAGGTTATTAACCATCTAAAAGATACAAACATTTCTGCTATGGGTGTAATTGTAGGTGCAATCAATACAGCGGTAGCATTTATCAAAAATCTTTTTGTAGGATTATATAACTACTTTGTAACAAAAATAGTCACAATCCAGAACCTTTTTGCGGCATTCGGAAACTTCTTTGCAAACTTCCTGAACGATCCTGTGGCGGCGGCAATGAATCTGTTATGGAGCCTTGCTGATTGTGCACTTCAGGTTGTTCAGGGTGTGGCATCAATTATTGATGGATTATTCGGAACAAACTGGGCTGCAGGTATTGAAAACTTCAGAGCAAAGGTAGAAGCTCAGGTAGAGGCGGCATACCCGGAAGAGGAAGTTGTAAAGAAGTGGAAAGCAAGTGATATGTATCTTGAAAGAAGCAGCTATTCAGATGCATATGACAGCGGATATAAGATTGGTGAAAACTTCGGGAACAACATTGAAGGCATTCTTGAAGATGCTATGAGCTTTGGCGATATGGTAGATCCTGATAAAGCCAAAGAAGTATATCAGGATGTTGACTGGTCAGGCATTGAAGGAACCAGCGTGGGTGACATAAGCGACAACACCGCAAGCATTGCATCAAATACAGCGCAGATTTCAAACGATACAAAGTGGCTCCGCGAACTTGCAGAGCAGGACCACATCGACAAATACACAACCGCTGAAATCGTTGTCAATTTCACCTCCAACGCAAACGTCACATCTACAACAGATGCTGACAGCGTGTTCAATGAGTTCAGCCAAAAGCTCCAGGAAGCAATGGAAAAGAGCAGGGCAGGTTAAAAATGGCGTATAAAGTATATATTGACACAATACTGGTCCCGGTTCCTCCGGATAAAATATCCACAAGGATGAAAAACAGAACCCAGACAATCGAGTTGGTAAACAACGAGATATACACAAACCTGAAGGGCCCGGACCTATCAGAAATCAGCTTTGATATTTTGCTTCCGGTTCGCAAATATCACTTTGCAAACTATACCACAAACAAATACACAACCAGTAAATCATTCAAGGATCCGTCATGGTTCATTTCAAGATGGCAGGCGCTCATGGAAAATAAGAGGCCCTGCCGTCTGTATATAGTAAGAGAAGTGGGGAAGGTCGCAAAGACCGCCCCCATGTTCCTTACCGTAATAATTGACCAGATGGACATTGAAGAGGAAGCAACAGAAAACGGAGACTTCAGAGTTTCAATGAGCTTTAAAAGGTACGATGACAAAGCAACCAAAAAGCTCACATTCACAAACGGAAACCAGTATAAAATCGAAGTACAGAGAAACATCTTCACAACAGAGATAATCGACTACTATACAGTGAAACAGAATACATCCAACGGAGGCAGAATCCTTCTGACTTTAGCGAAGAAGTACAATCTGAGCAAGATGACAACAGAGGAAGCCGCCAAGAAAATATTCTCGGCAAACAAAACGCTGATAATAAAAAAGCTCCGGGCAAAGTATGACAAATACAAGATGGATGAGTTCAAAACAGTAGACGAAGCGAAAATAAAAAAGAAGTACGGAGAAAAGAAAATACTCGAACTCCATGCAAGACCAGAATATATATCGCTGTTGCATATAAACAACGCAAACTGCTATAAAAATAAGTGGTGGAAAGACTACACTTATCTGGTCAAGGGAACCGATTTAAAAATTCCTTTAGACCTGATGGGCGCCAAGATATAGCGGAGGCAAAACATGGCAAACAATAACAGCACTTACTGGTGGCCGTGTAGGACAATGAGCCTCACTCAGAGGTTCGGCGGAAGCAACAACCACGGCGGTCTTGATATAGGCGCATATTATGAAAAGGTCTGGTCAAGCCATAGAGGAAGGGTCAAGTTTGTTCAGTACTGGGACGGCCACACAAAAACAGATATGCAGTCATACGGCAATCTGGTCATCATAGAACACGAACCATTCTGGTCCGGTCCTATACAGATTACGTTACAGACATACTATGCGCACCTTTCCGAAATAAAGGTGCAGTGGGGACAGGAAGTAAAACGCGGTCAGGTAATAGGAACCTCGGGAAACTCCGGCAATTCGTCAGGCCCTCATCTGCATTACGAAATCAGGGAAAACGGTGCCAGAGTAAACCCGTTCAAGTACATTGACACTACAACGGCAAAACTCGGAGGAAACGGAACAGAGTTTATGGATGATGTGGACCCGGAGAAAACCGACACGGTTACTCCGGACACAACAGTCCAGACTCCGTCAATTTCGCCGAATGCAACCGTGGACACAACCACAGTCCTCTCAAACCCGGATAAACCAAAACCGACAGCGGCGGAAAGCGGTGGTTTCACATATAATCCCGGAGCAAATCCAAATGGAAAGGTCTCGCAGGAAATAACCGAAATCATCATCAAAGCCACAGAGGGAACAGCAAAAAAGGACGGCCTCCCTTATGACGTTGAAAAGCCTGCGGTTATAACCGAGGGCGCTGAAATAATAATAAACAACGGGAAAAGCAAATTCATTCCTGTGGTTTATGACAGCATAAGCCTTCAGAGACCTCGAGCAGGAGCGCCGGCAACACTCAAGTTCAAAATAGTCAATGATGGCCTTTTAACCATAGACTGCGGAAACGCCGTGAGTTTTAAGTGGAACGCAAACAAGATGTTTTATGGCTACATATTCGACATAAAAGCAACATCACTCGACACGTTGGAGATCACGGCTTACGACCAGCTCCGTTACCTGAAGAACAAAGAAACATATATATTCAAGGATAAAACGCTGGGCGACATCCTGAAGAAAATATGTGAAGACAATGGACTCAAGGTCGGAGACGTAGAGGACACAAACAAAAAGGTCTCGTTAGGCATAGCAGAGCAGAGTGGCCTCGACTGGTTAAAAGATGCTCAGGATCAGACGGTCCGTCCGGGAGCAGAAAACAAAAGCGGAAGCGAATATGTTATATTTGACGACTTCGGAATTGTCAGAATGGTTGAGATGGTTCCTTTTACGGCCCATACAAACGACAACAAGGAAACCAAAATCGACCAGATAAAAATGCTGTGCTCGGGTTTTGTAGACAATACGGAAATGACGGGTTTCACTTGGGAAAAGAGCATCGATGACCAGGATGAGATGAGCACTCAGCTCAAACTCGTTTATGACGATAAGGAAACAGGCAAAAGAAACGTCTTTGTCTATAACGCAGAGGAAGCACAACAGAAATATGGAACCCTTGTGGAATACCTGACAGGAGACACGTGGTCAGACGAAACCAGCAGAAAATATTACGTGGATATATGGAAAAACAAGAAAACGGATGCATCCAAAAAATACAGCGCTAAAGGCGTAAACGGAGCCGTCGACTGCAGAGGTGGCTCTTATATCGTAGTTCAGGTGGACCCGGGCCTTGCAAGCGAGAGATCATGCACGTTTATGCTGGTGGAGGAAGCAAAGCACACATTCAAAGACGGACGTCACACAATGGACCTTACGCTGAGAGGCGGTGCTTATAATGTATAGCGATGAAATACTGGAAACAATAAAGAAAATCGCAAAAGAGGCAGTTAACGCAGATAAACCGCTTGAGGTGGTTTATGGAGTATGCAGCAACAAAGAACCTCTCAGAATACGAATATCTGAAAATATAGAGATTGACGGAGACTGGCTCGAAGTTTCCGGAGGCGCAGGAATCGAACCGGGAGACAAAGTCGTTCTTCTTAAGGCGATGCAGGGCCGGAAGTTTATAATCCTGAGCAAGGAAAACGAATCAGTCGCTGAACCTATAACAGATGCGGAAATAGATATAATTTGCCAGTAAAGGGGAAGTTATGGCCTTACCAGCATTGGATTACGAACTCTATCAGGAATATAAAATAAAAAGCATGCCGGGAAAAACCTGGAAGATTGACCTTGAAAAAGGAAGAATAAAATCCGAACAGATAGACGGAGATGAAGCAATCCTGCAGGCGGTGAAGCTTATTCTGATGACAGCAAGAGGAACCTCGGAAATATATTCTGAGAACTATGGCACAGATGAGCTTTTGAGGATAGACAGGTCAATATTTGAGATAGAGTTACAAAACAACATAATTGAAGCAATAAAACAGGATGACAGAATCAGCGGAGCCGATGGCTTCGTTTTTTCATACCCTGAAAAAAACAAATGCCTCGTTTCGTTCAACATAATAAAAGAGGACGGCGGCACGATAGAAAGCGAGGAAGAAATGGATGTCCCTTATTAACTATCGAGAGCAGGCAACATTCGAAAACATAAAGAGCAGGATGCTTGCAGAGGTGGACCCGAAGCTGGACAGGCGTGAAGGGAGCCTTATATATAACTCAATAGCAGCCACAGCGTCGGAGCTTGAACAGCTATACATCGCGTTGCAGGGAATAATCGAGGAACTCGACCCGGACACAGCCAGCATGGAAGGTTTGAAGCTTTTGGCACTCCCTTATGGCCTTTATCCTAAACAGGCAACACCTGCGCAGGTAATATGCCGTTTCGGATTTAAGGAAGGAAAAGAGGTTGACCTTTCCGGTTATACATTCACGGCAGAGAATGAACTGGAGTACACAGTTACAACCAGACGGGAAAGCGGCAACTACTTGGCCACATGCGAGAAAAACGGAGAAACCGGCAACATTTATTACAGCGACCTCGTACCGAAAAGAGACGTTGACGGACTGGAGTCAGCTCAGATTGAAGGAATCTATGAACTCGGTGAAGACGATGAAACAGAAAGCGCATTCAGGCAGAGACTGAGCAACGCAATGCTTGTGCGACCTTTTGCCGGAAATATAGATTATTACAGGCAGACACTTCTCGCCATGAATAACATCGGAGCTGTGCAGGTTTATCCTGTATGGGACGGACCGGGCACAGTTTGCGTGGTTGTAGTAAATAACTCATACAGACCATTTGATGCCAGGGATTTAATGCAGATACAGGCACTGGTTGACCCGACATACGGAAACAGCGGAAGCGAATATGTCACAGGAACAGCAATCGCACCGATTGACCACAAGGTCATGGTTTCAACGCCAAGGGAAGTCAAGCTGAATATCTCGATGACAGTAAAAGGCGACTTTTTAACAGACTCAGTTCGCGAAGCAATAAACGAATATATTGAAGAAGTAAAAGCTGAGTGGGGAGAGCCTGACGATTTCGGAAAATATGAGCTCACAATCTATAAGCAGAAACTCATCGCAAAGGTTCTGAATGTACAGGGCGTAAGAGATGTGACATCGTACAGCGTAAACGATATAGACGGAAACCTTGTTCTGTGTGAAGAGATAAACCCGTCAGAAGGTAAACAACCGGAAATCCCAGCTGTTCAGATAATAAACGTTATAAAGTTTTCGGAGATATAACATGCAGAGAGAAAATGCAATCATAAACAGCCTGCCTGAGTTTTTGCAAGGCGTAACAGAATACAGAGGACTGCTGGGAAATCCTGCCGAAGGAATAGAATCAGGCGTTATAGGAACAGAGCTGAAAGATGCATGGGATGCGCTGAAGTTTGTAGAAAACAGTCAGAACCCGCAAAAGGCTGACTCACAGGGAATCGCTTACCTGGAAAAAAGGTTCAAGCTCAGTGGACCTGAAGTCACAGATGAAAACCTGGAACAGAGAAGAACCAGGCTCCTGAACAGATACAGGATGCGTCCGCCATATACATACGGCTCTATTTTACAAACAATAAAAGACATAACAGGGAACGAAGCGGTCGTCAACTACAACGAATCCGCACACGTCCTGACCGTAATGTCATACACAAAAGACAAAGAAACAGAGGCAGAGCTGGAGAAAACACTCCGGCACATTCTCCCGGCTTCGGTCGAATTTGTATATACAAACACAAACAACTGGTCGACAGTGGAAAAAACAAACTGGGCTCAGGCAGCAGGAAATACCTGGAATGAGCTTGCATTTGATTTCATAGAATCGAGGGATGAGTGATGGCGACAAACACAACAAAATATAACTTAATAAAACCAGATGGCGTTGATCCGGTAAGTGTTGCTGATATAAATACAAATATGGACACGATAGACGGAGCGCTTGCAGCCTCAGAAATAACCGACATAACAGTCAACGGTCTAACAGTAACATTCACATTTAAAGACGGAACAACCAAGACTGCGATGCTTTCCAAAACGGCAACCCAGTCAGCTGTCGGTTTAATGAGCGCATCAGACAAAAAGAAGCTCGACGGAATACAGGAGAGCGCTGATGCAGTAACATTTACACGGAGCCAGACATCAGGAAACAAAATCGGAACAATAAAAATCAACGGAACAGCAACTGACATTTACAGCAAAAGTTATTCAACCGCGACATATAAAGAGTCAGGCCTGATGAGCGCATCGGACAAAACGAGGTTCGATGACATCGGAACAGTTCTCACAGGAACGACAAGCGGAACAATCTCGACAGATTACTGGGAAGAGGAAGAGGACCGAACCGCAAACGGAGTCTGGATCGTAACGGTTAACGCATATTTTGCGGCAGGCACCGGAGGTTATAGGCAGGTTAACCTCAAGAAATCCAGCGAAACAACTGAATGGACAGGCAATTATTCAAGAGTATTCGGAGGCACAACATCAACTAATTTGTGCATAACAAGGATTATCAAGAACTCCGGTTTTAAATACAGCGCATGGCATACAAACAGCAAAGCACTGACATATAAAATCGTCTGGACGGCGGTGCGCATAGGATAATGAAATTCTTAGACAAAGCAGGCCTTGAAAAGCTGTGGGCAAAGATAAAAGAAAAGTTCGCAGATAAAAACCATAAGCATTATATTCTGAACTCGACTGATGACGCATACAACGTGCGAATCACGACAGGTGGAAACTTCTATCCGAGCTCAGATGCAGTAAACATGGGAACAACGACAAACCCGTGGAACAGCGGAAGGTTCAAAACCATATACGAAGACGGAACAAAACTCGCTGAGAAATACTCAGATATAAACCACAAGCATAACAGAGTCTGGTCAGGCGATGAAACGAAAGCATTGGTCCTGACAAACGATGGAACATTCCGCAGACCGAACACGGACTCGCCATTAATTAATTTAGGCGCAACCAACTATCCGTTTGATAAAATATGCGGAAATACACTTTACGAAAACGGCAAGACACTGTCCTCGCAGTACTTAAAAGACTCAATATCAAGGCCGATAAACTTTGAAAGCGGAAGCATTCCGAGAAACAACAGCCTGCCATATTTTATCGGCATAGAAGCTTATGCGGACGGTGGCGGTCTTCGATATATTGCGAAAGGTGACGTGTGCGATGACATAGGAGCAGCCAAGGAAGAAAACATCAAGTTCCACGAAGGAACCAATAAGACAAATGTCTCCGTTTCCGCTTCCACATGGACAGACGTTGCAACATTGACAGTCGATGCAGACGGAACATTTATTGTGACCGGAGGATTGCAGTGGGCAAGCTCAACATCCGGAACCAGAATCGTTCGAATCATCGGTGGAGCAAAGTACACGACAACAGAAACCTCAAACGCAGCATCGCAGAACGCCTGCGGAACCACGAGACAGAACCTGACAATCGTGTCAAACACAGACGCCACAAACAAGGTTTTTAAAATACAGGCATACTCAAGCGTGGCGACAACGGTGGCCGGAGTCGTTCGTGCGGTAAGGATAAAGTGAGGAAGAAGTCCAATGATAGAACTACTTAAATTTTTAGGGATCCCCGGCTTATTCACAGCGGCTGTTCTTGGGCTTTGGGGATGGAGCAAAGCAAAATTTAAAGAGCAGTCAAAAGAATACGGCGCACTGAAAGCAGGCATGCAGGCGCTCCTCAGAGACAGACTGCTGCAGGGTTGGAAACATTACAGCAAACAAGGTTATGCAGATACCGATGACAAGGACAACTGGGTCAATATGTATAACCAGTACAAGGCGCTCGGAGGTAACGGAGTTGTTACAGCGATACACGGCAAAGTGCTGGCGCTTCCGGACTTCCCGCCGCAGGAAGGAGATTAAAATGATTGACTGGAAAGCAAGAGACTGGGGAAGATGGGCAAAGCTAGCTTTAATAAGAGCATTAAAAACCATGGCACAGACAGCCGTCTCGTTATATACCGTGGGATCACTCATCACAGATATGGACTGGATGGCAATCTTTGAGATTTCAGCAGGAGCAGCGGTTTTTTCTCTAATCACTTCTGTTGCAGGATTACCGGAGGAAAAAGATGACAAAGACAACAACGGATAAAATCATCGGTCAGAATGTCGGCTTTGACAGAATTCGCCGCATTACAGGATATCTTGTGGGCACCACAGACAGGTGGAATAATGCCAAACGTGCCGAACTTAATGATAGGGTGAAGCACACAGATAAATGCACACCATGTGCGAAGAAGTAAGTTATCTCGTGATTATCTTCTTGAGTAATCAGGATTTTCACGAAATAATTTACTCAAGGTTACGCAAGATTTACGCAAGCAAAACGCACGGATGTGTTTATCGTGTGTTAAGCGTGTGTTTGCTCCAATTTAAATGCACGAATTATTAAAACATGCACGATAACCGCTCTTGAACAAAGGGCGGTTCCTCTTTTTTAGAAAGGAATGATGTTTATGAGCAACAGCCCATTAGTAGTTTGCACCAAGCTCAGCCCGAATAACTCAGGCAGAAGAAACCATACTATTGACCGAATTACACCGCACTGCGTAGTCGGTCAGTGTTCCGCTTCTGCTCTTGGAGACTGGTTCTCTCATTCATCCACAGGTGCTTCCAGCAACTATGGTATCGGCTGTGATGGTGAGATTGGAATGTACGTTGAAGAGGCAAATCGCAGTTGGTGTTCAAGCGACTATTACAATGACCACCGCAGTGTCTGCATTGAGTGCGCTTCTGATTCTTATCATCCATATAAATTCAATGATAATGTTTATGAATCTCTTATAGAGCTTTGTGCGGACATCTGCAAGCGCAATGGGAAGAAAAAACTTCTGTGGATTGCCGACAAATCAACAGCCCTTAACTACTCACTCAAGAGTGACGAAATGCTTCTCACAGTTCACAGATGGTTTGATTCCAAAAGCTGTCCGGGTGATTGGATGTATTCCAGAATGGGTGATCTCGCAGAAAAAGTCACAAAGAAACTCGGTGGATCGGTAACACCGACACCTGCTCCGTCAGTAACAAAGTACCCTGCAACACCTTTTACCGTACAGGTACTTATTGATGACCTTAACTTCCGTTCCACACCGAATGGAATTATCAACGGCCAGACAGGCAAAGGTATATTTACCATCACCGAGGTTAAGGACGGATGGGGCAAGCTGAAGTCCGGCAAAGGCTGGATTTACCTTGCAAACCCTGAGTACACAAAGACCCTCAGTACAGTGGTAAGTAAACCTGCAACCAAGACATACAAGCAGGGTGATGTTATCAGGCTTAAGTCAGGCTCTCGATACACAACAGGCGCTCGCATTCCTGATTGGGTACTTAACAGCACACTCTATTATCGTGGTGAGAACAGTCTTGGAGTTATTTTCTCGACCCTCAAGACAGGCGACATCACAGGCGTTACAGCCAAGAGCAATATAATCTGACAAGAAACAAAAAGCCCATGTCTTTAATCGGACATGGGTTAATTTTTTTACGAAAAATGGCTTAAAAATCTCAAAAAACGCTTGACAATAATACTAAAAAGTAGTATAATATATATGTAAGGTAAAGAGAACTTACAAATAATCAGAAAGGAGGTTCCTAATGGGCAGGCATTATAAAAAGAAACCTAAGAGAAATCGAATAAGCTGGCTCGAGATTCTCTTAAGTTTCTTAATACAGTTACTTCTCTTGTTAATCGAAAAAGGTATTGAATACCACTTCATTAACAAATAAGAGAAGAGTAGAGGTGGGAATACCACCCACCTCTATTATACCTGCTAAAGTCCATTAGTCAATAGATATGGCTATTTTAACATGGATTGTAAATAATCATATTTTATCCTGGATTGCTTTGGCTTTATTTGTTCTGACAATCGTAAGGATTATTATCTGCATTGTAAACAATCACAAGAACAAGTAAGGAGGCAACAGTACTATGTTAATTTCATTAAAAGAGTACTGCCTTAAGCACGGTAAGGATCCTGCGACAGGCAGGCAGAGAGTAGCTCGGGGAGCGTTCAAGACAGCCGTCAAGATGGGCCGTGACTGGTTCATTGAGGAGGATGAACCGTGGATAGATTACCGCATGGGAACGAACTCCAAGAGATGGAAAAAAGACAAAGAATAAACAGTTTGCAGTGTGTATATGACACGAAATATGACATGAAAATTGAGAAAATGGCTTATTGTCGGGAAACTTGACGTTTGTCAGATGTTTCGACTCCCGCCATCTCCACCAGAACTTAAGATGGATGTACGAGCGGGAGGAGCTCCCGCCATCTCCACCATAAAAACACTGCATTTGGCTTTATACAGCCATTTGCGGTGTTTTTCTTTTTATTAGATACATGTTGTAGGTACAAGGTACACAATATATTATTGAGTAGTATTTAGTTTGTAATGAAAGTATAATACATCGGTCAAACCTTCTTTTTAGGTCTTACGAATAACAGAATTTACGAAGTGGTTTCGATAGAAAAAGAATGGTACCGTATTACTGATGATTCAGGTGAGAACTATTAATATCCTCCTGATTTGTTTGAAAGGTAAGATATGGATGATTTCAAGTATATAAATGATTATTGTATAAGAAAACAGAATTCTGATTTTGTAAAGAATAATTCTGTGATTATTCCTGATAAAGCTCTTATACTTGAACATATGAAGTCAGGAACTTTATATGGATATACAACAGCAAAGGTTATTGATATTGTAAAGTCTGTAGAGATATCTGAAATGTTTGATTTTCTATATACTGACGGAGAATACAGTTGGTCTGCGACTGAAATTTACCATTTAGAACACTATGATATTCCAATTAGTGATGAATTTATTGAGCATGTAAAATCATGTAGCAAAAGGAGCAAATTATGATTACACAAAAAGAAGCTGAAGATAAATTCTGTAAATATTTAAAGGAAGAAAATTTAATAAGCCTAACATTTGTTGAGGCTTTTGATATGAGCACTGATTTTTATTTTATGGCGGTAAAAGATGAGAATGGAGAAGAACTACCATGTTACTCTTTTCCTGCAATTGATAAAGATACCGGTGAGTTTAGAATGCTCGAAGAACCAATTCCGATGTAACAATAATAACGAATGAACAACCGCTGTCATAGGCGGTTGTTTTTGCAATATTGACAATTCTGCCCCTGTAATAATCTGTAATTCCGTCATATTGCAAATAAGTAGTTAATAATGTATAATTAGTTTCGGTGAACTAAATTGTATCACCCCAACAAATTATTTTCGGAGTTGTAATATGTCCTGGTACGATGAAGCAGTATTCTATCACATTTATCCACTTGGTCTGCTCGGTGCGCCTAAGCAGAACCCCTACGGCGAAAGTGTTCACAGACTTCGTGAGCTGTGGCCGTGGATTGACCATGTAAAAGAGATAGGCTGCAATGCAATATATATAGGGCCACTTTTCGAGTCCGTGGGTCACGGCTACGAAACAACAGATTACCGCAGACTCGATTCCCGCCTCGGTGATAATAACGATCTCAAAGATTTTGTCAGCGAGTGCCACTCAAAGGGAATAAGGGTAATTTTCGACGGAGTTTTCAACCATACAGGCAGAAATTTCTTTGCTTTCAGAGACATTAAACAGTACAGAGAAAATTCCCGATATAAAGACTGGTATTCAGGTGTGAACTTCCACGGAAACAACGAGTATAGCGACGGGTTCTCCTACGATAACTGGGGAGGTTACAATCTCCTTGTAAAGCTCAACCAGAGAAACCACGAGGTCAGGGATTATATCCTCGATACTGTCAGATTCTGGGTAAGTGAGTTCGATGTCGATGGTATCCGTCTTGATGCCGCCGATGTCCTCGATTTCGATTTCATGAAAGCTCTGCGCCGCCTCGCGGACGAGGTCAAGCCGGAGTTCTGGCTCATGGGTGAGGTTATCCACGGAGAATACAGCCGCTGGGTCAACGAGGGAACTCTCCATTCCGTAACCAACTACCACCTGCACAAGGCACTTTTCTCAGGCCACAACGACCACAACTATTTCGAGATTGCCCACACAGTCAGGCGGCTTTACGGCATGGCAGGTAATAAGCCCAACAGCATGAAACTCTATAATTTCGTTGACAACCACGATGTTGAGAGAATCAATACCAAGCTGAACAATAAAGCGGATTTTCTGCCCACACATATACTCATGTATACCCTCCCGGGAATTCCGTCCGTTTATTACGGATCTGAGTTCGGAATAGACGGAAAAAAGGAGAGAGGTTCCGATGACAGCCTCCGCCCATGCCTGAAGCTGAATGAGCTTAACTCCGAGCATAACAGAGAGTGTGTGAAGCTCATTTCCGCCCTCGGAAAAATCAGACAGTCGGTTCCTGCTCTTTCTTACGGAGATTATCAGGAGCTTGCCCTGACAACAGGGAGCTATTGTTTCTCGAGAACAGCGGGGGACAGCGTAGCGATAATCACTGTAAATAATTCCGACAGCGACTGCGAGATTAATGCAGGGGGAGTGAAAGACGGCGAGTATGTCGGTTCTCTTTCAGGCGAAAAGGTAAATGTGAGCGGTGGCAACTTCCATGCCCATGTGTATGGCCACAGCGGAGAAATCTGGGTTCCTGCGGGATATACAGTCGAGGATGCAAAGATTGATCTCCACAGAATCGCCGAGGAGCATAAAGCGGTCGAGGAGAAAAAGAAGGCAGAAGCCGAGCAGATGAAAGCGGTGGAGAATAAATCTTCCGTAGACGGAGAACTTCCAGATGTAACAGGCAGAACCGATTACGAGAACATGAGCATAGATGAGCTTCATGCGGTAATTCTTGCAAAAATGGCAAAGAACGGACCTGTAACCGATTACATGAGAAAAACAGTATTCGATAACAATCATCAGCCATCCCTTGTGGGCTGGGCAAAAAGCTTCAGATAAAAACAGGCTGTGCGGAAATTTTCCTGCACAGCCTTTTCATGTCCGTATTAAGTTTTGATTATGCCTTGAACTCCCAGATTACAGCGGTGGAAGCATCGCCGTCCGCAAACGGTCCCGGGATAACATCAATGCCTCTGTGGTTTCCGAGGAAGTCACGGTCGAATACTATGTCTGTTCCGTCAGTGTTCTCGTATCTCTCCTCAGGCTCAAAAGCCTCACCGAGTACATCTGAGTTAATCATGTAATCCTTGAAACTGCCCATGCAGTCATAAAGATTGGTATCAAGGTGATATACGCCGTCCTTCTCACGAAGATTTACGAAGATACCGTCACCTGTGTTAATGTAGTTGTGGTTCTCTTTCTTGAATGCCTTTGCACCGTTGAAGTAAGCGTTACCGTCAACCCATACAGGCAGATGACTGAAGTGATAGCTTGCAAGAGCACCCATGTCAGGCTTGCTGTTCTCAAGGTCGAAGTTCGCAATCCACTCCTCATAGGTTGGATATTCATCCCATACATGAGTACCTACTTCGTCGTTCTCCTTAGGATCGTTGTTGAGTATAGCCTCAGGGTCACAGTTCTGAACAAAGATGTTGTTGTAGAATCTGTTGTCACCGTGGAGTATGGTCATGAAGCCGGCAACCTCAGTTCTGTGAGGAATGTGGTAAGGTGTGTATCTTGCCTGAACTTTGCCGTCAACAACAAAGTCTGTACCTTCACCGACACATGTGAAAGAACCCAAAATGAGATTGTGAACCATGGCAACGCCCTCTGTTGCAATTCTCAATGAATGCTGTGAGAGGAGGAGGTTGTTGTCAATCAGGCATGGTCCGTGACCGACTTCAACAAAGAGATCCTGACTCATCATACCGCCCTCAAGCCATGCGGCATCCTTCGGTGGTTCGTTGTCATGCAGAAGGTTCTGAGTGATTCTTGTACCCTGAGCCTCCCAGTCACACCATATTCCCATAGTGCAGTGGTGAATATGATTTCGTCTGTATGTAACATCAATTGCGGCATGCATCTTGATACCTGCAATTTCAGCACCGCCAAGCTCATGCATATTGTTGATGTTATGAATTTCGTTATCCTCGATAATGGAGAAAACTCCGCCCATTCTGCCTATGATACCGCCCTGCTCACAGTGGTGGATGTGGTTTCTTCTGATGATGTGAGAACCTACATTCTCCTTGAGCCAGCCGTGATACTGGCCGCGGCATACTGCGTCACGCTCCATCTGTGTCGGGCTCTTGAGATGCTTTGCTGTGAAGTAGTGGTCGTTCTGCGGATCATAGTATTTACCAAGGCATATACCTGCGCACTTTGCGCCCCAGATTTCACAGTCCTCGATAATCCAGCCCTTTGACCAGTTGGGACCTATCATACCGTCCTGATATGCGGCAGGGGGAGCCCATGTGGTGGCGGCCTTGTTAACATTGAATCCCTGAACTGTAATGTAGTTTCTTCCGTACTCGCCCGGCCAGAAGCATTCACGCCTTACTGTAATTTCTACATTCTCCTCATTTGGGTTGGCACCCTGGAAGTTAGCGTAAATTAATGTATCGTCGCCGTCCTGCTCGGTGTACCATTTGTAGATACTCTCCTCGGGAACCCATGACTGTGGGTAAACTTCACCCTTAATACATTCCTCGAGGGTCTCTGTCTCATAAAGGGCCTTATCGTTGAGCCATACACAGCCTGTGTGTCTGTCTGCCTTGGCGAAGTACCAGTCACCGAAAACTGTTGTAGTATATGGGTTATAGTTACCGAATAAAGTATTGTTAATTCTGCACATCCATGTGTTACCGCTGTACTTCATCCAGCTTTTTACCACTTCCGCACCGGTGATTACTGCACCCAGAGGAACTTCTGAGCGATAAGTGATTCTCGCATCTTCGGTACCGCCGTTTATCGGGTTGACATACTCACGGTATGTACCGGGAGCGACTACAACCTCGTCACCCGGCTTTGCGATTTTTGCGGCATCATTTATATGCTTAAAGGGCGTCTCTTTGCTTCCGTTGCCCTCTCTGCCTGCTTTTGCATTGACATAGATAATCAAATTTTCCACAACCTTTCAAATAAATAGGAATACAAAAATAATATAACACAAAATTATAGCTTTTCAACAGATTTTTCTTTTATCACGAATAAAATAGTGTTATAATTGCTTTGAAACTGCTTCGGCAGATTAAAAAAGAATGAAAGGTGTGTTTAATAATGTTTTTCAAGAGCATAGGCCATGTGGCATACAGAGTAAGAAACATGGAGGCTTCCGTAAAGTTCTATCAGGATGTTTTCGGTATGGAGGTTATCCACAAAATTCCTACACCTGATAAGGGTACTATCGTTTTCGTCGGTACACCTGACAGACAGTCACTTGAACTCTTTGAGGGTGGTGAGGATGAGCTTAACATAACAGGTAAAACAGCGGGATATATTCACCTCTGCCTGATTGTGGATAATTTCGCAGAACTTGTAGAGCATGTAAAGGAATTAGGTGTTCCTTTCTATCAGGAGCCACGCTTTGGTGAGGATTTAAGCTCCTTCAGAATACTCGATCCTGACGGAAACGAGCTCGAAGTAGTGGAGAGAAGTGAGAAGATACCATTCTGATATGGTTTTCTTTATAAAAAATGACAAATTTTATCCATAGAGAATAGTGCATAGAATACAATATTACGAAAATTCGATAAGAGTTTTCTAAAGCTTGAAAAAAATGTGTGATTTGGGTAAAATACTCTTGTATCAGAAATTTCCGGAGGAACAGAGCTATGGTTAACGCTTCAATTAATCTTGGTTTCTTTTTCTACGGAATAATTGCGTTTAGAATTAAATAGAACTATGAGCGGAACTGTATATAGTTGCAGTTCCGCGTTTATTTTTTTACGAAAGGATGATTTATCATGTCTAAAAAAGTAGCGATTATCATGGGAAGCGACAGCGACTTTCCTGTAGTATCCAAGGCTATCGTAAGACTCAAGAGCTTTGGTATTCCATGTGAAGTTCATGTAATGAGCGCACACAGAACTCCTGAGAAGGCAGCAGACTTTGCAAAGAACGCAAAGGCAAACGGCTTCGGTGTTATCATTGCAGCAGCAGGCATGGCAGCTCACCTCGCCGGTGTTCTCGCAGCCCACACAACTATCCCTGTAATCGGTATTCCGATAAAGTCCACATTCGAGGGTCTCGATGCTCTTCTCGCAACAGTTCAGATGCCATCCGGTATTCCTGTTGCAACAGTTGCTGTAAACGGTGCTGATAACGCAGCCATCCTCGCAGCACAGATGCTCGCTCTTTCTGACGAAGCAATTGCTTCTCAGCTCGAGCAGATGAAGAAGGACATGGAAGACGGTGTAGCAAAGAAAGAGGAAGCTCTTCAGGCAAAGGTTGCAGAGCTTTAATCGGAGGAAATTATGGTTTCTAAATCAGTTCTTCGTAAATACGCCAAGGTTGTTGTAAAGCAGGGCGTAAACGTTCAGAAGGGTCAGGGCGTTATCATCAACGTCAGCGTTGACCAGCATGAATTTGCAAAATATGTAATGGAAGAGGCTTACAGAGCCGGAGCCAAGTGGGTTCGCATCGACTGGAGCTTCCAGGAGGCTACCAAGCTTAAGTTCAGACACGAGAACCTCACAACTCTCTCCAAGGTTCCAGCATGGGAAGAGGAGAAGGCAAAGTACACAGTTGACGAGATGCCTGCCCTCATTCACATCGTATCCGATGACCCGGACGGAATGAAGGGTGTAAATGTTGAGAAGTATCAGAAAACTCTCATCGCACGCCAGAAGGTACTCAAGAAGTACCGTGATGCTCAGGACGGCAAGAACCAGTGGACAATAGTCGCTGTTCCTTCCGCAAAGTGGGCAAAGAAGGTGTTCCCGGGCGAGAGAACAAGCAAGGCTATGGATATGCTCTGGGATGCAATTCTTGCAACAGTAAGAGTTAATAAGGATAACGATCCTGTCGCAGAGTGGGATGTTCACAACGAGAACCTCAAGTTCCGCTCAAAGAAGATGACAGAGATGAACTTCACAAAGCTCCACTACTACAACGGCTTAGGCACAGATTTCACAGTCGGTCTCATTCCTAACGCTCCTTGGGAGGGCGGCGGAGAAGAGAACGAAAAGGGTGTTTTCTATAATCCGAATATGCCAACAGAAGAAGTTTTCACTTCTCCTAACAGAAATCTTGCAGACGGCAAGGTTGTTTCCACAAAGCCACTCTCTTATCAGGGACAGCTTATCGATAATTTCTGGGTTCGCTTCGAGAACGGCAGAGCAGTCGAGTGGGATGCAGAGGTCGGCGCAGATATGCTCGACAGAATGATTACCACAGATGAAGGCTCCCATTACCTCGGAGAGCTCGCACTCATTCCTCATAATTCCCCAATCTCCAACAGCGGTATTCTCTATTACAACACATTATTTGATGAGAATGCATCCTGCCATGTTGCCCTCGGCAGAGGCTTCACAGCAGACCCTGAAAAGATTGGTCTTACCCGTGAGGAACAGCACGAAATGGGCGTAAACGAGTCCATGATTCACGTTGACTTCATGATCGGTTCCGCTGACATGAACATCGACGGTTATAAAGAAGACGGCACAGTCGTTCCTGTATTCAGAAACGGCGAGTGGGCATTCTGATTGACAAATCATTATTATAATATATTAAAGATAAGGAAAGAATTATTATGAGCAAGAGTTTCAGTGATTCCTACAAGGCAGCAGGCGTAGATGTAACAGCAGGTTATGAGTCTGTTGAACTCATGAAAAAGCACGTTAAGAGAACAAACATCCCTGGCTGTGTTTCCGGCATCGGCGGATTCGGTGGTCTTTTCCAGCCTCAGATGGCAGGTATGGAGGAGCCTATCCTCGTTTCCGGTACAGACGGTTGCGGAACAAAGGTTAAGATTGCACAGCTCATGGACAAGCACGACACAATCGGTATCGATGCTGTTGCAATGTGTGTAAACGATGTTATCTGCTGTGGTGCAAAGCCACTCTTCTTCCTCGATTACATCGCTTGCGGTAAGAACTTCCCACAGAAGATTGCTGACATTGTCGGCGGTGTTGCTGAGGGTTGTGTTCAGGCAGGCTGCGCACTCATCGGTGGTGAGACAGCAGAGCATCCGGGCCTTATGCCTGTTGATGATTACGATGTAGCTGGCTTCAATGTCGGTATTGTTGACAAGAAGGACATCATCGACGGTTCCAAGATGGCAGAGGGCGATATTATCATCGGTATTGCATCTTCCGGTGTTCACTCCAACGGTTTCTCCCTCGTAAGAAAGGTATTCGATGTTACAGAGGAGAACCTCAAGGTTTATTATGATGAGCTCGGCTGCACACTCGGCGAAGCTCTTCTCACACCAACAAAGATTTACGTTAAGTCCGTACTCGGTGCTATCGAGGCTGCTGATGTTAAGGCAGTTTCCCACATCACAGGTGGCGGTTTCTATGAGAACGTTCCGAGAATGATGACAGAGGGCTTCACAGCTAAGATCACAAAGTCCGCTGTTCCTGTTCTCCCAATCTTCAACCTTCTCCAGAAGGTAGGTAACATTCCTGAGAGAGATATGTTCAACACATTCAACATGGGTGTTGGTATCGTTATGGCAGTATCCCCGGAGACAGCTGACAAGGCTATTGCAGCAATCGAGGCTGCAGGCGAGAAGGCATTTGTTCTCGGTGAGGTTGTCAAGGGCGAAGAGGGGGTAATCCTTTGCTAAACATAGGCGTATTAGTCTCCGGCGGAGGAACAAACCTTCAGGCTCTCATTGATGCCGAGAAGCGTGGCGAAATCGAAAACGGCAAGATTACTCTTGTAGTTGCAAGCCGAAGCGATGCTTATGCTCTCGAGAGAGCCAAGAACAACAATATCAAGTCAGAGGTTCTTTTAAGAAAGAACTATGCTTCCACAGATGATTACAGCGATGCTCTCCTCGAGGTTCTTGAGGAGAACAATATCGATGTTGTGGTACTTGCAGGCTTCATGACTATCATCAGCTCCAGAGTTCCACAGGTTTACAGGAACAGAATCATCAATATTCATCCTGCTCTCATTCCTTCCTTCTGCGGCAAGGGTTACTACGGTCTTCATGTTCATGAAGCCGCTCTTGAGAGAGGCGTAAAGGTCAGCGGTGCCACAGTTCACTTTGTAAACGAAGTCTGTGACGGCGGTCCTATCATCATTCAGCAGCCTGTAGCTGTTATGGATGACGATACACCTGAGACTCTTCAGAAGAGAATCATGGTAGAGGCTGAGTGGAAGATTCTTCCGAAGGCGGTTTCACTTTTCTGTCAGGGCAAACTCGAAGTTGTCGGTAACAGAGTAATTGTAAAAGAATAATATTTGTGAGGATATATAACAATGGAAACAAAGTGCATTGCATGTGAACTCAAGAATAATTCCTATCCGGGCCGTGGCATCATCATCGGCACAAGCGAGTGCGGTAAGTATGCTGTAATCGGATATTTCATCATGGGCAGAAGCGTAAACTCCCGTAACAGAGTATTCGTAGAGCAGGAGGGCGGTATCAGAACAGAGGCTTTCGATCCTGCAAAGCTTTCCGACCCATCCCTCGTTATCTACGCTCCTGTAAGAGTTTTAGGTGACACAACTGTTGTAACAAATGGTGACCAGACAGATACAGTTTATGACTTCCTCAAGGAAGGCAAGACATTTGAGGATGCCCTCAGAACAAGATGCTACGAGCCTGACGAGCCAAACTATACACCAAGAATCAGCGGTGTTGTTGTAAGAAACAACGGCACATTCGATTACAAGCTCTCCATCCTCAAGTCCAGCGAGGGTAACCCGAACTTCCACGAGAGACAGTTCTTCGAGTACATGGCTCAGCCTGGTATCGGTCACTTCATCCACACATACAAGTGTGACGGCAACCCAAGAATCCCATCCTTCGAGGGTGAGCCTGAGAGAATCACAATCAAGGGCAACATCGATGAGTTCACAGATACACTCTGGACAAATCTCAACGAGGACAACAAGGTTTCTCTCTTCACAAGATTCATCAATCTTGAGACAGGCGAGACAGAGACAAGAATCATCAACAAGAATCAGTAATCTTATTTACACAAAGTGAGGTAACTAACAATGGCAAAAGAACTCGAACTCAAGTATGGCTGTAACCCTAACCAGAAGCCATCCAAGATTTTCGTAAACGATGGCAGAGAACTTCCAATCAAGGTTCTCAACGGTAAGCCGGGCTACATCAACTTCATGGATGCTTTCAACTCATGGCAGCTCGTTCGTGAGCTCAAGAAGGCAACAGGTCTTCCTGCAGCAGCATCCTTCAAGCATGTTTCTCCAGCAGGCGCAGCTCTCGGTATTCCTATGAGCGACACACTCAAGAAGATTTATTTTGTTGATGACCTCGAGCTTTCACCAATCGCAACAGCTTACGCCCGTGCAAGAGGTGCTGACAGAATGTCCTCCTACGGTGACTGGGCAGCTCTCTCAGATGTATGTGATAAAGAGACAGCTCTTATCATTAAGAGAGAGGTTTCCGACGGTATCATCGCTCCGGGCTACACAGACGAGGCTCTCGAGATTCTCCGTTCCAAGAAGAACGGCAACTACAATGTAGTTGAGATTGATCCTGAGTATGTACCACAGCCAATCGAGCACAAGGATGTATTCGGTATCACATTCGAGCAGGGCAGAAACGAGCTCGACCTCGCTAACCCTGAGCTTTATGCAAACATTGTTACAAAGGCAAACAACATGAGCGAAGAGGTTATGAGAGACATGATTGTTTCCCTCATCACACTCAAGTACACTCAGTCCAACTCCGTTTGCTATGTAAAGGATGGTCAGGCTATCGGTATCGGTGCAGGCCAGCAGTCCAGAGTTCACTGCACACGTCTCGCAGGTAACAAGGCAGACAACTGGTATCTCCGTCAGTGCCCAAAGGTTCTTGAACTCCCATTCAAGCCTGGCATCAGACGTGCAGACAGAGACAACACCATCGATGTTTACATCGGTGACGAGTATCTTGATGTTGTTGCAGACGGCAACTGGCAGAACTTCTTCACAGAGCAGCCATCCGTATTCACAGCAGAAGAGAAGAGAGCATGGCTCGATGGCATGAAGGGCGTAACAGTTGGTTCCGATGCATTCTTCCCATTCGGTGATAACGTTGAGAGAGCAAGAAAGTCCGGTGTTGAGTACATTGTTGAGCCGGGCGGATCTATCCGTGATGACAATGTTATTGAGACAGCTGACAAGTACGGCATCACAATGGCATTCACAGGCATCAGACTTTTCCACCATTAATATATAAACTGTTTAATATCGACCGCTTGCGGATTAAACCGCAGGCGGTCTTTTTATATTCAAGTTCAACTAAATCAAAAGGTAATTTTATTCACAATGTATATTTGTGTGTATATTCCGTGAATTTATACATTTTTTACTTTTATTATAGATGTCGTTATGCTATAATATTTTGAAATATGGGAAAGTATATCTTTCCCGAGCTTAAATGCAATTAAGGAAGAAAAACTATGCCAAAAATAAAAATTAAGAAACTTGGGGAAAACATTACCGCAAGAAATCTTATAGATCCTAAATTCAAGACAATGCGTATAAGTGTAAACATGATAGTACCGCTTCGCAAAGAGTACGCCGCATGCAATGCACTTCTGCCGTCAATCATTTCCAGAGTAACAAAGCAGTATCCCGATTATCGCAGTCTGAGCCGTTACCTGTGCTCGCTTTACGGTGCAAGTCTTTCTTCAGGGCTTGCTAAAATCGGTGATAATCAGGTGCTTACAGTAGCCGCATCGGGTATTTCGAACAAATATGCCTTTGAGGGAGAAGATGTGGCAAAAGAGCTTACAAATCTTATATGCTCCGCTGTATTTGACCCACTCATCACAGATGAGTGTGTATTCCCGGAGGAAAGTTTGCATCAGGAACGCCGTCAGCTTCTTGAGACTATCGATGCAAACTACAACGATAAAAAATCATGGGCAAAACGCCGTGCCCTCGATATTTTCTATGAGGGAGAGCCTGCTTCCGTAAGCCGTTACGGAACAAGAAAAAGCGTCAGGGCCGTTACACATCAGAGCCTCATAGATGCATGGGTCAAGCTCATGAGAGAGTGCACAATCGAACTTTTTGTATCAGGCGACTGCGACTTTGACGCTGTGTGTCATACATTTATGTCATACCTTGAGTTCGACCGTGAGCCGGTTCATCTTATGAACATTATCCACCTTGAGCCAAACGGACTGAAGGATGTTGCCGAAACTCAGGATATTGCGCAGTCTAAGCTTGTCATGGGCTTCAGAACGGGTGTAACTCAGGAGAACAGCCTTGCAACCAAACTTATGAGTGCGGTTTTTGGCGGAACTGCCAGTTCCAAGCTCTTTATGAATGTCCGTGAAAAAATGAGCCTCTGCTATTACTGCGGTTCAAGAGTGACCGATGTGAAGGGTGCAATGTTTGTAGAGTCGGGTGTTCAGACCAAAAATATCGATGCTGCAAGAGAGGCTATTCTCAACCAGCTTCAGGATATGAAAGACGGCAAATTTACAGAAACCGATCTTCATTATGCAAAACTTGCAATGCTCAACGGCTACAAGTCCATAGGAGATTCCCTTTATGGTATGGAGGTCTGGTACATGAATCAGGTCTTTAACAATAACGTATATACTCCTGAGGAGATGGCGGTCCTCGTTGATGATATTACAAGAATAGATGTTATTGAGGCGGCAAGAAAGGTTCAGCTGGATACAGTATATGTTCTGAAAGGAGAGGACTGAAATGAATGATAAGAGACTGAGAAAAGTTGAGTCCCCCAGAACAGGAGATTACTACTATACCTGCCACCACGAAAGCGGACTCGAAATAACCATATATCCAAAAACAAAGTTCAGAACCACATATGCGATTTTCGGAACTCACTACGGTTCCATAGATTCCTCATTCAAAAGAAGTGATGAGGAGAGTATTACGAATGTGCCTGACGGAATCGCCCACTATCTTGAGCACAAAATGTTTGAGAGCGAGCAGGGTGACGCCTTCGAGCGTTACGCAAAAACAGGTGCGAATGCAAATGCTTTCACAAGCTTTGACAAAACCTGTTACCTCTTCTCCTGTGCGGAGAGGGTAAACGAAAATCTTGAGATTCTCCTTGATTTTGTTCAGGATCCCTATTTCACAGCGGAAACTGTTGCCAAAGAGCAGGGCATCATCGGTCAGGAAATCAAGATGTATGATGATGAACCGGGCTGGAGAGTAATGTTCAACATGCTGGAGTGCATGTACCATAATCACCCTGTAAAAAAGGATGTTTGCGGTACTGTTGAGAGCATAGCTCAGATTACACCTGAACTTCTTTACAGCTGTTACAATACCTTCTACAATCTCAACAACATGACACTTGTTCTTGCAGGTAATGTAAATCCTGATGAGGTGCTTGAAATCTGTGACAGGGTTCTCAAAAAGAGTGAAGATGTAACAATAGAGAGAATCTTCGAGGAAGAGCCAGATACAATTGTAAAGCCGTATATCGAGCAGAAATTTTCCGTTGCCATGCCTCTTTTCCAGTTCGGATTCAAGGAGAATGTTTCAGGCGGATTCCAGAGTGAAAAGGACATTGCAACAACAGAGATTCTTCTCGAGATTATCGCTTCGGATGCAAGTCCGCTGTTCTTAAAGCTTTACAATGAGGAACTCATCAACGAGGCAAGCTTCAGCTACGAATTCTTTGAAGGTGACGGATTTGCATGCACCATGTTCGGCGGAGAATCGAGAGATCCAAAGCGTGTTGCTGAAGAAATTCTCAGGGAGATTAAATTCCTTCGTGAAGAAGGTATTTCTCAGGATGATTTCGAGGTTGCGAAAAAATCACTTTACGGTGCAAACATTCAGGGACTCAACAGTTCATCTGCAATTGCAAATTCCATTGTTACACTTGGTTTCAGTGGCAGAGAATTATTCAGATATATAGACAGTTTTGCCGAGATTACCCTCGAGGATGTTCAGAACAAGCTTGATGAACTCATGAGAGAAGACAGAGCTGTTCTCAGTGTTATTCTTCCTTCGGAAGAACTCAAATCAGAGGGAGAATAAACAATGGAGCATGTAATTACTTTTCCGAAACTTGGTCTGAATTTTACAGTAAATACAACCGCATTTTCCATTGGCGGTTTCAGCATTCAGTGGTATGGAATTATCATAGCCTGTGGTTTTATACTTGCCGTGCTTTACGGACTGAAAATGTCTGCTAAGGCAAATGTAGATCCTGACAGATTTCTTGACGGAATTCTGGTGGGACTTGTATGCGGAATCATCGGTGCAAGATTATACTATGTCATCTTTTATCCCGGGGATAAATACTGGAACAATCCGGTTGAAATTCTCAACATAAAAGAGGGCGGTCTCGCTATTTACGGTGGTATAATCGGTGGACTTTTAGGTGGCGGTTTAACCTGTAAATTCAGAAAGCTGAGCACCTTTGCATGTCTTGATCTGACGGTTGTTGGTTTCTGTATAGGCCAGAGCATAGGCCGCTGGGGCAATTTCGTAAACCAGGAGGCATTCGGTACTGTAACAGATCTCCCGTGGGGAATGGTGTCGGATAATACTCTGGGTCAGCCTGTGCATCCCTGTTTTTTATATGAGTCCATATGGATGTTACTGGGATTTGTCCTGCTTCATATTTTCACAAGATATTTCAGAAGATATGATGGTCAGACAGTACTTGTTTACCTTGTTTGGTATGGTATCGAGAGATTTTTCCTTGAGGGTATCAGAACGGATTCTCTGATTATTCCCGGAATTGGTCTCAGAGTGTCACAGGTGTTAAGCGCAGTTGTGGTAATAGCCGGACTTGCAATGCTGTTTGCATTCAGAAAGAGAACATCGCTCACAGGTTGTGGTTCACAGAAAGTAATGGAACTTAACGGAATTATCATGGAAAACGGTAAAGCGGTTGTAAAAAGCGGTCCCGAATTAACAAATGGCCGGGAAGATAAAGAAGAGAAAGATAACAGCGAAAATGCTGAAGAATGAGGAAATACAAAATGGCAGTAATTATTGATGGTAAGGCAGTATCAGCCGAGGTAAAACAGCGTGTTGCAAACGAGGTCGCAGAGCTTAAGGAAAATGGAATTGAGTGTGGTCTCGCGGTAATTCTGGTTGGCGATGATCCGGCTTCTCAGGTTTATGTAAGAAATAAGAAAAGAGCCTGTGAGGCCTGCGGAATCTACTCAGCAGAGTACAGACTTCCTGCGGATACTAAAATGGAGGAGCTTATTGCACTCATCGACGAGCTTAACGCTGATGAGAAAATCAGCGGAATACTCTGTCAGCTTCCACTTCCGAAGGGACTTGACGAGGAGGCAGTTATTGCAAGAATCCGCCCGGATAAGGATGTTGATGCTTTTAACGAGGCTAATGTAGGTAAGATTATGATAGGAAACTATTCTTTCCTTCCCTGCACTCCTGCAGGTGTAATCGAGCTTATCAAATCAACAGGTGTGGACATGACAGGCAAGAATGCCGTAGTTATCGGCAGAAGCAACATAGTAGGTAAGCCTATGGCAATGCTTCTTCTTCACAATAATGCCACAGTAACAATCTGTCACTCAAAAACGCAGAATCTCAAAGAAATATGCGCAAATGCGGATATTCTTGTAGCGGCTATCGGCAGACCCAATTTCGTAACAGGTGACATGATTAAGCCGGGTGCAGTTGTAATAGATGTCGGTATTAACAGAATGGATGACGGCAAACTCTGCGGAGATGTAAACTTTGAAGAGGCAGAGAAAATTGCAGGTTACATTACTCCGGTTCCGGGTGGTGTAGGACCAATGACAATAGCAACTCTTATGCAGAATACTGTTAATGCCGCAAAACTTCAGGCAGGTATAAAATGAGTATAATACTTAATAACATCACTTCTCCGTCTGATGTTAATATTCTCAGCAGGTCTGAGAAAGAAAAGTTATGTGCGGAGATAAGAAAAGAGATTATCGACACAGTATCGAAAAACGGAGGTCACCTTGCATCAAATTTAGGTGTGGTCGAGCTTACCGTTGCCCTGTTCTCTGTGTTTGATCTCGAGAAAGACACAATAGTCTGGGATGTGGGTCATCAGGTTTATGCCCATAAACTTCTCACAGGCAGATATAAAGATTTTTCCACCCTGAGAACTTTTGGTGGAATGTCCGGCTTTCCGTCAAGGGAAGAGAGTAAATACGACCACTTCACAACAGGTCACTCAAGTGCATCCATTTCTTCTGCATTGGGCGCAGACTGGGGAGCAAAACTCCGGAATCAGGATTCCCGCACCATTGCGATAATCGGTGATGGTTCCATGACAGGCGGACTTGCCTTCGAGGGTCTTAACAACGCAGGAAGAATTAAAAGGAACTTCATTGTAATTCTCAACGATAACGAGATGTCCATCTCAAAAAATGTCGGTGGACTTCCGAGATATTTAAGAAAGCTGAGAGCAAAACCCGGATATATCAAAGCAAAAGACAATGTCGAAAGAATTCTTGATAAAATCCCGCTAGTCGGTGCTCCGCTTGCTTCGGGTGTAAAAATAATAAAGGACAAACTTAAGTCTGACATAGTAACATCAACAATATTTGATGAGCTTGGCTTCGATTATTACGGACCATATGACGGAAACGATCTTGAGCTGCTCATAGAAGTATTAAGCGGTGTAAAGAACGTTGATAAGCCCGTTCTGGTTCACATAAGCACCAAAAAGGGAAAAGGTTATGCCCTTGCTGAGGAAACTCCGAGTCTTTACCACGGTGTTGCACCTTTCGATAAAATCAGAGGTGCGAAGCCGTCTTCCACAGACAATTTCTCAGAGGTGTTCGGGACAAAGCTATGTGAGATGGCGGAAAAGAATGACAGGGTATGTGCCATTACAGCCGCAATGGCTTCGGGAACAGGACTTGAAAAGTTCAGCAGGACATACAAATCAAGGTTTTTTGATGTGGGCATTGCGGAAGAACATGCTGTTGCTTTCAGCGGTGGTCTTGCCGAAAAGGGATTGATTCCGTATTTTGCGGTGTACTCCACTTTTCTTCAGCGCTCCTACGATAATCTTATTCATGATATTGCACTTCAGAATCTTAAGGCTGTAATCTGTGTGGACAGGGCAGGTATTGTTGGTGAGGATGGAAGAACCCATAACGGTGTATTCGATGCAGCTTACTTAAGAACCG
This sequence comes from Clostridia bacterium, assembly GCA_030526115.1. GTDB lineage: Bacteria > Bacillota > Clostridia > Oscillospirales > Acutalibacteraceae > SIG603. The sequence goes on along the minus strand of JAUNDK010000017.1, from coordinate 7,143 downwards.
TTCCGAATATTCATGTTTATTCTCCGACATACTATGATGAGCTGGAGTATGCTCTCGAGAATACTCTCACAGATGAGCATAAAGGCATAATAGCCATCAGATATCCGAGAGGCAAAGAGAACTTCAAACCACAGAATTTCAAAGTAACAGGCAAAACTTTTGATGTAGCCGGAAATACAGAATCCGATACGGTGCTTGTCACATACGGCAGACTTTTCAGCTATGCATGTATGGCAAATGAAAAGCTGGGGGATAAGGATGTAAAGCTTGTAAAGTTAAACAGAATTACACCTGTGGACCCGGAGGCAGTCAGAATTGTCTCAGAGGCAAAAAACGTTCTCTTTTTTGAGGAGGGCATTAAATCAGGCGGCATAGGAGAGGGCTTCTTCTCTGATCTTATGATTGCAGGTTTCAGAGGAAAAGCTGAACTTCATGCCATTGAGAACGGTTTTGTCTCCCACGGGGCCATGAATCTGGTTCTCGAAAAACTTAAACTTGATGACAGTGCAATGGTTGAAGCTGTGCTGTCACTTAACGAAAATAAATAAGGCGGTAATTATGGCAAAGAAACAGAGACTGGATGTCCTTCTTTTTGAGAAGGGCTTTGCACCCAGCCGTGAAAAGGCAAAGACCCTCATCATGGCAGGTCTTGTATATGTGGATAACCAGAAATCCGACAAACCGGGAACTGAGGTTCCTGTTGAGGCAAATATAGAAGTAAGAGGTTCAGGACTTAAATATGTAAGCCGTGGTGGCTTAAAGCTCGAGAAAGCCATGCAGGAGTTCCCAATCAATCTTGAAGGAAAAGTATGTATGGACATTGGTGCGTCCACAGGCGGATTTACGGACTGTATGCTTCAAAACGGTGCGGTAAAGGTTTATTCCGTTGACGTAGGCTACGGCCAGCTTGACTGGAAACTCCGTAACGATGAGCGTGTTGTAAACATGGAGAAAACCAATGCCCGACACCTCACAAGGGAACAGGTTCCGGATGAGGTTTACCTTTCCAGCGTAGATGTAAGTTTTATCAGCTTAAAGATTATTCTTCCTGCAATCCGTCCGCTTCTTCAGGATGACGGATACGTGGTTTGTTTAATTAAGCCTCAGTTCGAAGCAGGCAAGGATAAAGTTGGTAAAAAGGGCGTAGTCAGAGATAAATCCGTGCATAAAGAGGTTGTGGAGACTATCTGTAATTTTGCACTTGAAAACGGATTCTCAGTACTTGGCCTTACATTCTCACCTGTCAAAGGACCTGAAGGTAATATAGAGTATCTCGCGTATTTACAGAAAGCGGAAGAAACCACATGCTTCGAGGGCTTCGACCCTGCAAAGGTAGTCGAAGAATCCCACTCAAATCTTGATAAGTAATATGAAGATTGCATTATTTCCGAATCTTGAGAAAACAGGAGCAGAAAATCTGACTGCGGAAATCTGTGAGATACTTCACAAAAACGGTGACGAGCTGTATATTCACCGCTCACTTGACGGAAGATTTAATTTCACAAATCCATGTCAGCATCATTTTGAACTCGCCGACACCTGTGATGTAATAGTAACTGTCGGCGGTGACGGAACAATACTTCATGCGGCAAAACATGCGGCGGCTTTCGGTAAACCTATTCTTGGAATTAATCTTGGCAGAGTAGGTTATCTTGCAGGTCTTGAGCCTGAGAATATCAATCAGATACCATCGGTGCTTGCAGGAAATTCCATAACAGAAGAGCGCAGTATGCTCAAAGTTGAGGTTAACGGAAAAGCACTGCCGTATCTCGCATTGAATGAGGGTGTTCTTAAAGGAGAACTTACAAAAACCATAGATTTCACTGTCGATGTAAACGGCAGTGGAAACTTTCCTCACAGAGGGGACGGCATTATAATTTCCACACCGACAGGTTCTACCGCCTATTCCATGGCGGCGGGTGGGCCGATAGTAGATCCCACACTTAACTGTATGCTTTTTACTCCTATCTGTCCGTTTTCACTTTATGACAGAACAACTATTTACGGCGGAAATACAAAACTTGATATAAGAATAAAATCAGACAGCAGAGTTTATCTCACAATAGACGGAAATGCTCCCATTGAGATAAGCAATAAAGACACAGTAAGTTTTTCAGTTGCGGAAAAGGGTGTAAAGCTCATCCGTTCAGGCACAAAGAATTTTTACGAGGTGGTCAGTACCAAGCTGATTACCGGTCAGAGATAAAGAGGTAATACGATGAAAACAAGAAGACACGCAAAAATTCTCGAACTAATCAAAGAATATGACATAGATACCCAGGAGGAACTTCTTAAATATTTAAGGGTAAACGGTTTCGACTGCACTCAGGCAACCGTATCAAGAGATATAAGAGAGCTTCGTCTTATCAAAACTCTTGCCTCCAGCGGTAAGTACAAGTACTCAACCGGCAGAGAGGCTTCTCAGGATATGAGTTCAAAGTTCTACACTCTTTTCGGAGATTCCGTAATTGCCGTTGAGTGTGCCCAGAATATGCTTGTCATCAAGTGCATGACAGGTATGGCTCAGGCGGTATGTGCATCTATGGATGCCGTAAATTTCCGTGGCATTGTGGGTACTCTCGCAGGTGATGATACTATTTTCTGTGTATGCAAGACTCATGAGGATGCAAAGGCCCGTCAGGATGAATTCCGTAAGCTGATTGCCATTGAATAAATTATGTTATCATCATTATATATTGAAAACATAGCTGTTATCGAAAAGGCCAGTATAGACTTTGAGTCGGGTTTTACATGCCTTACAGGTGAGACCGGTGCAGGTAAGTCTATCATTATCGATGCCATCCAGGCTGTAATGGGTGACAGGGTATCCAAAGATTTAATCAGAACCGGAACAGATTCTGCGTCTGTTTCAGCCATGTTTACAGATCTAAAACCCACAGTTATAGAAAAGCTTGATGAACTTGGTGTTCCCCATGATGAGGATGAACTCCAGCTCGTCAGAACCATACGTCAGGGCAGAAATACCCAGAAGGCTAACGGCATGCCTATTACTGCGGCTATGCTCAAAGAGATAGGCAATACCTTAATCAATATCAACGGTCAGCACGAGAGCTACGAGCTGCTGACCCCCGAAATTCACGGAAGATATATAGATACCTACGGAAATTTAGGTGAGCTTATCTCGGAGTATCAGTCAGAGTACACAAGACTGCGTGAAATTCAGCGTGAACTTGAGTCTCTTAAGATGGATGAAAATCAGAAGGCGAGAAGAATTGACCTTCTCCGCTATCAGATTGATGAAATCCGTGCGGCGGATGTGAAACCGGGCGAAAGGGAAGAACTCAAAAAACGAGCCGACCAGATAAGCCACGGTGAGCAGATATCCAACGATGTACGTGAAGCAAAGGAACTTCTCAACGGAGATACGGATTTTGAGGGTGCCATCACTTTTGTGCACAGGGCCGCAGAACTTGCCGAGAGCGCCGCAAGAAGCCATCTGCCGCTTACTGCAACAGCAGAGGAGCTTCGCAATGCGGAGTATCTTCTTCAGGATGCTGAGGCGGAGCTGAGAAGTTTTGAGGACAGCTTTGATTTTGACCCTGCCGAACTTGCAGATATTGAGGACAGACTTGATTTACTTTACAGGCTCAGCCTGAAATACGGCGAAACCGAACAGGATATTCTGAAGTTCCTCGATGAATCTCAGAAAGAACTCGATACCATAGAACTTGCTGATGAGAAAATGGAGATTCTTGCCACAGAATTTGAGGAAGTAAAGGCAAAAGCCATTGCCCTTGCAAAAAAGCTCTCTGAAAAGCGCAAGGAATGTTCTGTAAAGTTCTCTCAGGAAGTCAAAAATCAGCTCAAGTTCCTCAATATGCCAAGCGTGGAGTTTGCTGTTCGACAGGACAGAGTTCCGCTCAATAAATTCGGCTGTGACAGCATGGAGTTTATGGTTTCCGCAAACTCAGGTGAGAGCCTGAAGCCAATGTCAAAGATTGCATCCGGCGGTGAACTTTCACGAATCATGCTTGCGATAAAAACAGTTCTCAGCAAAGGTGATAACATAGATACCCTCATTTTCGATGAAATCGATACCGGTATAAGCGGTGAGGCCGGCAGAAAAGTCGGGCTCAAGCTTCGTGAAGCGGCCGGAAACCGTCAGGTTATATGTATCACTCATCTTGCACAGATTGCCGCCATGGCTGAAAATCAGATGCTCATAGTGAAGCATGATAACGGAGCAAGAACCTATACTGAGGTAAAACTCCTTGACCATGACGCAAGACTTAAGGAGCTGGCAAGAATTATCGGCGGTGACGATATTACTCCGCTGAAACTCAAAATGGCAGAGGAAATGCTCAGCTTAAATTGAACTTGACAAAATATGGCGGTTTTAATATAATACTACAAAAGCAATGACGGAAAGAAGTAAGTTCCCGGCTTCAGCAAAGAGATTTGGCGGTTGGTGTAAGCCAAAGAGGAGAGGAACCGAAATACATTCCCGAGCCGAACCCTGAAAAACGCAGTAGGGGTCTCCGCAGGCGAGCGTTAAAGCGCAAGGGTATAAGAATAATCACTTGTTCATGTACCTGATGAGGCCGTTATCGTAAGGTAACGGTAAACTGAGGTGGTACCGCGTAAATTTTTGAATTTATGCCCTCTGTCTTATCTGACAGGGGGCTTTTATATTTCCCGAGGTCCCCTGAACCACATTAAATTTGAAAGGACGATAAATATAATGGGAATTTATGAAGAGCTTCAGGCAAGAGGCCTGATTGCACAGGTAACAGACGAAGAAAAAATCAGAGACCTTGTAAACAACGGCAAGGCAACATTCTACATCGGCTTCGACCCAACAGCCGATTCTCTCCACGTTGGTCACTTCATGGCACTCTGTCTTATGAAGAGACTTCAGATGGCAGGTAACAAGCCAATTGCACTCATCGGTGGCGGTACAGCCATGATCGGCGACCCATCCGGTAAGACAGACATGCGTCAGATGATGACAAAAGAGACGATCGATCATAACGTAGAGTGCTTCAAGAAGCAGATGAGCCGTTTTATCGATTTCTCCGAGGGCAAGGCTCTCCTCGTAAACAATGGTGACTGGCTCCTCGACCTCAACTATGTTGATGTTCTCCGTGAAGTAGGTCCATACTTCTCCGTTAACAATATGCTTCGTGCAGAGTGCTACAAGCAGAGAATGGAGAGAGGTCTTTCCTTCCTCGAGTTCAACTACATGATTATGCAGTCCTACGACTTCTACAAGCTCTACACAGACTACGGCTGTAACCTCCAGTTCGGCGGTGACGACCAGTGGTCCAACATGCTCGGCGGCCGTGAGCTTATCCGTAAGAAGCTCGGTCTCGAGGAGCAGGATGCAAAGGCTCAGTCCATGACAATCACACTTCTCCTCAACTCCGAGGGTAAGAAGATGGGTAAGACAGTTTCCGGTGCTGTATGGCTCGACCCTGAGAAGACAAGCCCATATGATTTCTACCAGTACTGGAGAAATGTAGCTGATGCCGATGTTCTCAAGTGTATCCGTATGCTCACATTCCTTCCACTCGAGCAGATTGATGAGATGGATTCATGGGAGGGCAGCCAGCTCAACACAGCAAAGGAGATTCTCGCATACGAGCTCACAAAGCTTGTTCACGGTGAGGAAGAGGCAGAGAAGGCTCAGGCAGCGGCAAAGGCTCTCTACGGTGCAGGTGCCCAGGTTGTTGACAACATGCCTACAACAGAGGTTCAGCTCACAGATGGTTCTGTCGGTCTCCTCGATATTCTCGTAGCATCCAAGCTCGCATCTTCCAAGAGAGATGCCCGTACTCTCGTTTCTCAGAACTCCGTTTCCGTTGACGATGTCAAGGAAAACGATGTAGCAAAGAGATACACAGCAGAGGACTTCGAGAAGGGTTACATTGTAATCAAAAAGGGCAAGAAGTTCCAGAAGATTGTTCTCGGCTAAATAAAATATTCCGGCCTGTTTTATTACAGGTCGGTTTTTCTTTACTATATCATAATTTTGAATTATAATCATTACAGATCAGTTTCACGGAAAGGTGGATTATCATGACAAAGGTAACACTCGGAAGTACAGGAATTACCGTAAACAAGAACGGATTCGGTGCACTTCCGATTCAGAGAATTTCAGTTGAAGATGCCGGAAAACTTTTAAGAAAAGCCTATGACAACGGTATCAATTTTTTCGATACCGCAAGAAGTTATACAGACAGTGAACTTAAAATCGGAGAGGCTTTGAGCGATGTAAGAGAGAATATCATCATCGCAACTAAAACCCCCTCCAAGACAGTCGAAGGTTTCTGGAATGATCTTGATACATCCTTAAGATTGCTGAAAACCGATTATATCGATATATATCAGTTCCACAATCCAGGATTCTGTCCAAAACCGGGTGATGGAACAGGCCTCTATGAAGCTATGCTCGAGGCAAAAGCTCAGGGTAAAATCAGACATATCGGAATTACTAATCATCTTCTCAATGTTGCAAAAGAAGCGGTTGAGTCAGGGCTGTATGAAACACTTCAGTTTCCTTTCTCTTACCTTGCAGGCGAACAGGATAAGGAGCTTGTTGAACTTTGCAAAGAGAAGAACATGGGCTTTATCTGTATGAAGGCACTTGCAGGTGGACTTATAACCCATTCCGATGCAGCATACGCTTATCTTGCTCAGTTTGATAATGTTGTTCCAATCTGGGGTGTCCAGAGAGAAAATGAGCTGGACGAGTTTATCTCATACAATGATAATCCACCGAGCCTTTCAGAAGATATGAAAGCCTTTATCGAAAAAGAAAAAACAGAACTCAGTGGAGATTTCTGTCGTGGATGCGGATATTGTATGCCTTGCCCAAAGGGAATTCAGATAAATCAGGCGGCGAGAATGTCTCAGATGATACGCCGTGCCCCAAGTGCAGGCTGGCTCTCTGAGTACTGGCAGATTGAAATGGCACGCACAGAGGAATGTATAAACTGCGGTGCATGCACAAAGAAATGCCCTTATCACTTAAATACACCGGCACTTCTCAAAAAGAATTACGAGGACTACAAAACATTTCTCGGATAAAAAGAAAACCTCACGCCTGTAAAAAGGTGTGAGGTTAATTTGTATAAACAACCACAAGTTTTACTTGTGGAAATTAAAAAAGCGAAAGCGTCG
>JAUNDK010000016.1:32744-38812 GCA_030526115.1 Clostridia bacterium | reverse complement strand
TTCAGGATTAATAATAGGAGGCTGTTTCGGTTAATTCCAAAACAGCCTCAGTTTTATTTATTAAGTTCTTTGAGTATGGCATCTCTGAATCCGAATTCTTCACAGTAACCTGTTTTGAATTTAGCAGCTCTCATAGCCTCGTCAGAGGCGTTAGCCATGGCGTATGATAATCCTGCGTATTCGAGCATGTCGGCGTCATTACCGTTATCGCCTATTGCCATGCAGTCCTCTTTGTCAATGCCGAGGTAATCACAAAGATGTTTCAGAGCCTGACCCTTTGTGGCGCCTGCATCGTTAATCTCAAGATTATCAGAAATGGATGACGTCAGTTTCAGACCCTCAATTGCATTTATTCTGTCTTTAACTTCCTGCCTTATTACATCGGGGAGATAGGGCAGGTTGATTTTATCGGCAACCATTTTGTTTGCCTTGGCAAATTCTTTAAGGTTATCAGTGAAAATATAATTCTTTGTGGTGAAGTGTATTTTTTCCTCAGGGAAATCAAAGTCGGTTCTTGCTCTTTCAGGGTTGCCTGTTACGGTGTATGCCTGCCCGTCGCTGTAAAATTCAGCGTATATATCATATTCATCAATAATGTCAAATACTTCTGCAATCTTTTCCGTGGGGATAAAAGCTGTGTATAGCTTTGTTCCGTTTTCAATATCCTCGACACTTGCGCCGTTGCAGGTTATTACATATTTAAGTCCCGGAAGATTCGCAACTTCTTCAGGCAGAAATGAAAGTAATCTTCCTGTGCATGGAACAGTTATAACACCGCTCTCATAAGCCTTAATAACAGCGTTTCTGTTCTCATCCGGCATTATTTTGTGTGCAATAATTGCTGTGCCGTCAAGGTCAAAAGCCATAATTTTCATCATAATAAAACCCTCTTTTCCTAATGTGAGAATTTTATCATATAATATATAGCTTGTAAACGGGTTTGAATAATAGTATAATCAGGAAAAAACGAAAGCGAGAAAAGCAATGGCTTCAAATAAATCCAAAAACAAACTCATTGCCATAATAGATAACCCCGAAATCGGCATAGAAGATTTTTCCGACCTTGCGGATTATCTCTCGGCGACAGATATAAATCTTTTCAATGTTCTTCTCTCAAACGATGCCCTTTCTCAGGAGATAGACGATTATATCATGGAGAAAAACGCGGTAGAATAAGGAGTATTTACCATGCTTAAAGATCTTGTAATAAAGAACAGAAGTTATCGTGGCTACGATGAATCATATACATTCACAAAGGACCAGCTTTTAAACTATGTGGATGCCGCAAGACTTACGCCTTCAAGCGTAAATATGCAGCCTCTCAAGTATTATCTCTCATACGAGAAAGACAATGTTGCTCTTGTTCAGTCCATGACAAAGTGGGCGAGAGCGCTTCCGAATATGCAGTTACCACATGACGGCATGTGTCCTACTGCGTTTATCATTATCTGTCAGGATACATCCATAGCTTCAAATACAGGCAGATTTTTAAAAGATGTCGGCATAGTGGCACAGACCATGCTTCTCATGGCAACGGAAGAGGGTTTAGGCGGCTGCATGATTGGTAATTACAAGCCTGATGAGGTAAAGGAGAAACTTCATCTTGCGGATAACCTCGAGCCTCTGCTCATAGTAGCATTCGGAAAGCCGGCAGAAAAAATAATTATCACAGAAATTCCGGAAAGCGGTAGCACAAATTATTATCGTGACGAGAACGATGTTCACTATGTTCCAAAGAGATCACTCGAAGATATAGTAATATAAACCGCAGTATTAAGCCAATTTATATTTATTTCTGAAAAAGTAAAATAAATTTTTAAAAAGTTGTTGACAAATCGGTTGTTATCCGTTATAATAACAACCGTCGTCAGCGATGACACAACAAAAGAATATAGGGGTATAGCTCAGCTGGTAGAGCAGCGGTCTCCAAAACCGCGTGCCGTGAGTTCGATTCTTACTGCCCCTGCCAAAAGAGAAAGCATTAATTTTGAGGCTTTCTTTTTTCTTTATATGTCGGTGGTGATATAATGAGATCAGATGAATTTGTTGACTTATACAAAAAGTTTGAAGATGCTCTTGAAGCTCGATATGCTCAGAAAAAGCGAAGATACACAAGTGTAATATATGAGTTTTTGAATGATAATGAAAGTCTGCCTGTCAGGGAAAATGTAAACACCTGTCGTGAAATCCGTAATCTTCTTGCTCATAATGCAAAGATAAGCGGACAGGCTGTTGTCGAACCGTCAGAGGCTGTAACCGAGATTCTCAGAGATCTGGTAGAGTATGTAAATAAGCCCCCGCTTGCCATAGATTTTGCGTCAAGAGGGGATAGTATCTATAAAGCCAATCTGGGCCAGACTGTGCTCAAGACCATGAACAACATGGTAAAAAGCGGATACTCCCATGTGCCTATTATGGAGAACGGAAAATTCTTCGGAGTTTTCTCCGCCGGCACTGTGTTTTCCTATGTGCTCAATAATTATCCTGAGCCTATAACAAAGAACACCACTTTAAGAGAACTCAACAATCTTCTTCCCGTAAACATGCACAGCGAAAACTATGTTTTTGCCGATGCCAAAATGACCCTTCATGAGGCAAGAGAGGCCTTCGAGTCCGTAAAGGCAAAAAACAGGCGAGTATCCGTCATTTTTATAACTCAGCACGGCAGGCAGGATGAGCCTCTTCTCGGGCTCCTTACCCCGTGGGATGTTCTCGGCGGAGAAGACAGATAACTTGAAAAATTCACAATTTTATGGTAATATAACCTGTAATACTTTTAAGGAGAATTTTTTTGGAAGATATCAGAATAAATGAAGAACTTCAGCGCCAGAAGCTTTTCACAGCCGATGTAGCTGAAATAATGAAAGTCCGTGCAATCAACGGAACACCAAAAGCCCTTGTCCGTACCTACGGATGCCAGCAGAATGTTGCCGATGGAGAAAAAATCAAGGGTATGCTCGCAGAGATGGGCTTCGATTTCACAGAGGAGGAGTCAGAAGCAGATTTCATACTCTTTAACACCTGTGCTGTTCGTGAACATGCTGAGGACAGAGTTTTCGGTAATGTCGGTGCTCTTAAGAACATCAAGCGTAAGCATCCTTCCGTACTTATCGCAGTATGCGGATGTATGATGGAGCAGGAGCATGTTGCAGAGAGAATCAAAAAGAGTTTCCCGTTTGTAAATATCGTATTCGGCACTCATGTAATTCATAAGCTCCCTGAGATGATGTACACAGCAATTGTAGATTCCAAGAGAGTTTTTGTAAGAGGTCATGAGACCAAGGAGATAGTTGAGAACCTTCCTATCAGAAGAGACGGCAAAAGCCGCGCATGGGTAACAGTAATGTACGGTTGCGATAATTTCTGCTCCTACTGCATAGTTCCTTATGTTCGTGGCAGAGAGAAGTCCCGTAAGTCAGAGGACATCATCCGTGAAGTAAAGGGCCTTGTAGCCGATGGTTACAAAGAGATTACTCTCCTTGGACAGAATGTTAACTCCTATGGTAAAGGTCTCGAGGAGGATATCAACTTTGCAGAGCTGTTAAGACGTCTCGATGCCATCGAGGGTGATTTCCGCATCAGATTCATGACATCACATCCAAAGGATGCAACCCATGAGCTTTTCGATGTAATAGCAAACAGCCGTCACATTCCGCACTATATTCACTTACCATGCCAGTGCGGTAACGACAGAGTTCTCAAGGAGATGAACCGTCACTACGACAGAGCAAAGTACTTAAGCCTTATCGAGTACGCAAAGAGCATCATGCCGGATCTTTCTCTCACATCCGATATCATAGTCGGTTTCCCGGGAGAAACCTACGAGGAGTTCAAAGATACCCTCACACTTATCGAAGAGGTTAAGTTTACATCTCTCTTTACGTTCATCTTCTCACCAAGAGTAGGAACAAAAGGCGCAAAAATGCCTGACCCGATTCCTGCAGAGGAGAAATCAAAGTGGTTCCAGGAGCTTCTCGCCGTTCAGGAGAGAATCGCCGCAGAGCGCTGTGCTTCAATGGTAGGTTCAAAGGAAAGAGTTCTTGTTGAAGAGAGAAATCCTAAGAACGGACTTCTTTCCAGCAGAACAGGCAGCAGCATTATTATTGAATTCCCGGGTGAGGATAATCTCATCGGTGAATTCGCTGAGGTAGAAGTAACCGAGGCAAGAAACTGGATATTAAGAGGCCAGCAGGTCTCTAGATAATATAAAGAAATATATTTTAGGAGAAAACTACAATGGATTTAATAGAACTCGCAAGACAGCTCGGTGCTGAGATTCAGAACACTGAGGCTTACACAAACATGATCGTAGCAACAAACAAGGCAGACGCTGATAAGGACCTTCAGGATGCTATCGGCAAGTTCAACCTCACACGCCTTACAATCAACAACGAGGCTCAGAAAGAGGACAGAGACGAGGAACTTATCCGCACAAAGAACGAAGAGCTCCGTGCTATTTATGCAGGCATCATGGAGAATGAGAACATGATTGCTTACAACGATGCAAAGACAGTTCTTGATAATCTCGTCCAGAGAGTAACAATGATTATCAACATGTGTGCTGAGGGTGCAGACCCTGCAACAGCAGATTACGATGCTTCTGCTTCCTGCGGCGGTAACTGCTCATCCTGCGCAGGTTGCCACTAATTTCCGGGAGGAACGATGGCAGTTTATTCTCCGATGATGCAGCAGTATTTCGAGGTAAAGAAAAACTACCCGAATACTCTGCTGTTTTTCAGACTCGGTGATTTCTATGAAATGTTCTTTGAAGATGCCAAGATAGCTTCGAGAGAACTTGAACTTACATTAACAGGCAGAGACTGCGGTCAGGAGGAAAGAGCTCCCATGTGCGGAGTTCCTTTCCACAGCGCAGAAAACTACATAGCCCGACTTGTCGAGAAGGGCTATAAGGTTGCCATCTGTGAACAGATGGAAGACCCGGCCACCGCAAAGGGCATAGTAAAACGCTCTGTTATAAGAGTTATCACACCCGGTACTGTAATCGAAGGCAGTATGCTCGATGAAAGCAAAAACAATTACATCTGCAGTATCTTCGAAAACAGAGAGAATGTGGGCGTATGCTTTGCTGATGTTTCCACAGGTGAGCTTTTTGCGACAGAGTTCAGTTCTGTAAAGAATGAAGTTCTCACTCAGAGCATCATAAACGAACTTTCAAAATATTCCCCAAAAGAGATACTTATAAATGATGAGGTTCTCTCACTCACAGAGATTGCGACATTTATAAAAGAGAAGCTTAATGCATCTCTTGAATGTCTCGATGAAGCAGATTATGCCGATTCCTCATCACTTGTGATAAATCAGTTTGGCGAAACAAAATACACGGAGCTTTCACTTTCCGAGGGCTCCGTTATTGTGCTGTCAGTGGCAGGTCTTATTCGTTACCTTGCCCGCACTCAGATTTCAGGTTTAGAGCGCTTAAACAGTATAGAGCTTTATTCCGAAGACAAAACCATGCGCCTTGACATCAACGCCCGCCGCAATCTCGAACTTCTCGAGACAATGCGAAACAAAGAGAAAAGAGGTTCTCTTTTATGGGTGCTTGATAAAACAAGAACAGCCATGGGCAAGCGTCTCATCCGCACCTGGATAGAACAGCCGCTGTTAAGTCCTGCAAAAATAACCCTTCGCCAGAATGCCGTTGAGGAACTTCTTGATAACAGAGAAATTTCCGACAGCATAAGCGAACAGCTCGCAGGCATTTTCGACCTCGAGAGAATTATGACAAGGGTTGTCTACGGTTCCGCAAACGGCAGAGATTTGCGCTCTCTCTGGATGGCTCTCACTAAACTGCCCGAGCTTAAAACATCTCTTGCCGGGTTCAATTCAAAGCTTATAAAAAACATCAATTCGAGAATTGATACAAACGAAGAAATCCGTGAGCTTATAGATGCCTCCATAGTCGAAGAACCACCGTTCTCAATTCGTGAGGGTGGAATTATCCGACCGGGCTTCAGTTCCGACCTTGATTCTGTTCGTGAGGATATGAACGGCGGCAAGACCATAATTGCCCAGATTGAGGCAAGGGAGAAGGAGCGCACTGGAATTCC
>JAUNDK010000016.1:4502-32723 GCA_030526115.1 Clostridia bacterium | reverse complement strand
GAGGTAACAAATTCCTTCAAATCCATGGTTCCCGAGGATTATATCCGCAAGCAGACTCTTACAAATGTCGAGCGTTATATCACTCAGGAGCTTAAAGACCTGGAGAACCGCATTATAGGCGCCCACGACAGAGCCCTTGCCATAGAGGGTCAGCTTTTTGATCAGGTAAGAAAGACTGTCGCTGCCGAGCTTGTAAAGGTTCAGGAAACAGCAAAAGCCATCGCAGAACTGGATGTTATCAATTCATTTGCTATGGTTGCCGCAAAGTATGACTACACAAGGCCTACCATAACCATGAATGGCAGAATTTCCATAAAGGACGGTCGTCATCCGGTTGTAGAAGCTCTCATGAAATCAGGGCAGTTCGTGCCCAACGATACCGAGCTTGACATGAACACTAACCGCATGGCAATAATCACAGGCCCCAATATGGCAGGTAAATCCACATACATGCGTCAGGTTGCAATCATAGTAATCATGGCACAGATAGGTTCATTTGTTCCTGCATCCCATGCCGAAATTGGAATTGTAGACAGTGTGTTTACCCGTGTAGGTGCTTCCGATGACCTCGCAGCAGGTCAGTCCACATTCATGATAGAAATGTCAGAGGTTGCGGATATACTCAAAAACGCCACACAGAACAGCCTCATCATTCTTGATGAAATAGGCCGAGGAACATCCACATACGACGGCATGAGCATTGCAAGGGCGGTAATCGAATATATTCATGAGAAAAAGAACCTCGGTGCAAAAACTCTCTTTGCAACTCATTATCATGAGCTTACCGAGCTCGAGGATACTCTGCCCGGTGTAAAGAATTACAATATCGCCGTAAAAAAGAACGGTGATGATATAACCTTCTTAAGAAAGATCCTTCCGGGTGGTGCCGATGACAGTTTCGGTATTCAGGTTGCAAAGCTTGCAGGTGTTCCCGATAAGGTTCTGAACCGTGCAAAGCAGGTGCTTCAGAGTCTCGAAGAGGGAACAGAACTTAAGGGCACAAAGAAGGTTTCAAAAAGAAACGAAGAACCCGTACAGCTCACAATGAATACAGCCGATAACGCTGTTATTGCAAAAATCAAAAGTCTTGATGTTAATTCAATGACTCCCATTCAGTGCATGAATGCGCTGTTTGAAATAGCAAACTTATTAGGTAAATAAAGAAAGAAGGTGTGCCTGTGCCAAAGATTTATGTGCTTGATAAATATGTCGCCGAGCTTATCGCCGCCGGTGAAGTGGTCGAGAGACCTGCAAGCGTAATAAAGGAGCTTGTGGAAAACTCCATAGACGCAGGCGCATCTGTTATTACCATAGAGATATGCCGTGGAGGTACCACCTTTATGCGTGTTACCGATAACGGCTGTGGAATAGACAGAGAAGATGTCACAGTTGCATTTCTCCGTCATGCCACAAGTAAGGTTCATAATCAGTACGATCTTGACTGCATAGGTACTCTCGGTTTCCGTGGTGAGGCACTCGCATCAATTTCCGCAGTATCTCATGTGGAGCTCATCACAAAAACTCACGAGTCCCAAGTGGGTACGAGAGTAGTCTGCAATGCAGGTGAGATTGATTCCGTAGCCGATGCAGGCTGTCCAAATGGAACAACAATAATTGTAAGAGACCTGTTCTACAATGTCCCGGCAAGAATGAAGTTTCTCAAAAAGGATGTTGCAGAGGGAAATTCCGTCGCAAAACTCATAGATAAAATCGGACTTTCTCACCCTGAGATATCCTTCCGTTTTATTCGTGACGGAAAAGAGGTACTTCACACTCCCGGAGATAACAAACTTCGTTCCGCAATTTATGCCGTGTATGGAAAAGACTTCACAAAGGGCCTTATTCCGGTAGATTATTCCCTAAATAATATTCGTATTTACGGTTTCATATCGTCACCGCATTTTGCGAAACCAACACGAAATATGCAGAATTTTTTCATTAACGGTCGTTGTGTCCGTTCTAAAACAGCTATGGCCGCTCTTGAAGAAGCATATAAAAACTCGATTCTGGTTGGTAAATTTCCTGCATGTGTTCTGCATATCCAGATGGATTTCTCAAATGTCGATGTAAACGTTCACCCCGCAAAGCTGGAGATTCGTTTTACAAACGAACGTCCGGTGTTTGATGCGGTATATCATGGCGTGAAATCTGCGCTCACAGCAGGTGATACACCAAAGGTGATGGGCATTAAACCGAATCCCATTAATCCTTATGTATCCAATGAAAAAGTCGAACAGACTTATTTTCCAGAGCAGGTAGCACCAATCGAAAAACTTGCAGCGAAGCAGACGAAAGTCAATCCTCAACCTCCTGTAAGGCCGAGTATGTCTTTTACTCATGAAATAACTTCTCATAAAGAAGATTCAAAGCCTTACACAGAAAGAAATACTACTCCTGTAATACCACCGGCGAAAATTGAGAATAATTCAAGGGTTTCACTCATCGAGAAAATTAAAGCTGAATCCTTCAGTTCACTGAATCAGGATGAGTTAGGCGACGAGCTTGGTACAGAAGATTTATTTATGGAAGTTCCTCCCCAAAAGGCAGAACAGGCTGAATCTCAGATTTCTCCTGCAATAATTTCTGAAGAAACCCATAACACAACAGCAGAGCATAAATCCGAACAGATTTCCATTGCTCCTGTTCAGGAAAAGACTTCAGAAGAACTTCCTGCAGAAATTCCCGGCCAGAAGAAAATCAAGGCAAAGTATATAGGTGAGGCATTCAATACCTATATTATCCTTGAATACAGTGATGATAAACTAATGCTTATTGATAAGCATGCTGCCCATGAGCGCATTCTATACGAGCGACTGAAGAAAAGTGAAGAGGGAAAGAATGCACAGCAGTTCCTTGCACCGATTCCCGTTCTTCTTGAAAAGGACGATTACACATCTGTTCTGATGAATCTTGACAGATTTGCCGAGGTAGGCTTTGAGATAGATGACTTTGGTGACGGAACAGTGCTTGTAAGAACGGCACCAATGCTTCTTGACGGTCAGGATGCCGCAGAGGCTGTTACAGAAATAGCTTCCTATTTAACCCAGAACAAAACCGCCATGACTACTGAGTATATGGATTGGTTATATCATAACATTGCCTGCCGTGCCGCAGTAAAGGCCGGTAACAAAAATTCCACAGAAGAGCTTATTGAAATAGCACGTCTGCTTGAGGAAAATCCGGAGATAAGATATTGCCCTCACGGCAGACCTGTCTCCATAATTATAAGAAAAAGAGATATAGAGAAAGAGTTTGGAAGAATTGTCTGATGAAGAAAAAACCATTGATTGCTGTTGTCGGTCCTACAGCATCGGGAAAAACAAAGCTTGCCATTGATATAGCTCGTAAATATGGAGGAGAGATAGTTTCCTGTGATTCCATGCAGATTTACAAAGGCATGAAAATCGGAACAGCTCAGCCAACAGAAGATGAGTTAAGACTTGTCCCACATCATCTTATTGCTTTTCTTGATCCCGAAATATCATTCAGCGTCTCAGATTACGTGGATATTGCCAAAAAGGAAATAGAAAAGCTTTACGCAGAATGTAAAGTTCCGGTACTTGCAGGAGGGACAGGCCTTTATGCCCGTTCTCTTATATATGGTGCGAACTTTACAGAGAACTCCGGTGATGAGAAAGTCAGGGCAGAACTTGAAGCAAGGGCAGAGAGCGAAGGAGTGGAAGTGCTTTACAGAGAACTTCACAACCTTGACCCTCAGGCTGCCGAGCTTATTCATGTCAACAATGAAAAGCGTGTAATACGTGCTCTTGAGTATTGTCTCGTAACAGGTGAGAAATTCTCGGAGCAATCAAGACTCGCTGAAGAATCCGAATACGACTTCATAATGATCGGACTTAATTACAGAGACAGAGACAGGCTTTACGAAAGAATCAATCTTCGCGTCGATATAATGATGGAAGATGGTCTTGCAGAAGAAGCTAAAGTATATTATGATAAAAAGGACAAGGGAACTTCCGCACAGGCAATAGGCTACAAAGAGCTTTTTCCATATTTTGACGGAAAACTTTCCCTTGAAGAAGCCGTCGAAAATATTAAATTAAGCACAAGACACTATGCCAAGCGTCAGCTTACATGGTTCAGAAAAGAGAGAAAAATCAGCTGGCTCTATCCGGATGATTACAGTTCCTACGAAGAACTGTTTGAGTCAGCATGTAAACTGATAGAAAGTTCAGATATTCTGTTATAATCAAATGAATAATAAATTAGGAACAACAAGACGAATTCTGGCTGTATTCATTGCGGTTCTGATTATCGTCTATCTGGTACACTATGCCGTAACAGCATCAAATGATAAATATATAACGGAAACTGCTACGTTTGCCACACTGAGCGATACAATTCAGACAGACGCATGGATAATCAGAAATGAGTCTGTCGTAGACTTCACCGGAACAGGTGTTCTGAGTTACGAGGTCAGTGATGGCGGAAGAGTAAGTAAGGGCAGTTCAATTGCCGGAGTATATGAATGTGAGTCCGATGCAACCGCAACAGCAAGAGCACAGCGAATACAGGATGAGATAGATATACTGACCTCACTCAGTACTTCAGAGGACAGTTATTCAGGCAGTGCCGATGCAATAAGCACTCAGATAGGTGATAACCTCTGCTACCTTATGTCAGATTCAGGGAACGGAAGATATTCAGCCGCTGACAGCAAAAGGGCACAGGTTCAGTATCTTCTCAGTGAAAAACAGATAATTCTCGGTAAAGAGTCTGCCGAGAATTACTCAGAAAGAATTGAGCAGCTTGAGCAGGAACGGGATGCCATTCTTGAAAATGCTTCCAAAAGCACGGGAAGTCTTAAAGCTGATAACGCCGGTTATTTTATATCTGATACTGACGGATACGAGAATTCGTTCGATCTTGAGAATATACATTCTCTCACGGTTGAGGATATTGAGGCCTTTGATGAAATAAAGCCTGATTCAGCTTCACACAGCGGGAAAATAGCCACAGATTTTGTCTGGTACGTAGTCTGTGTAATCGATGAGGCAGACAGAATTAAAATTGAAAATTCATGGGATATTTCAATTGAGTTTCAGTCCCTTGGATCAGAGAGAATACCTGCAACTCTGGGAGCAATAAATACAGACTCGAAAACAGGAAAAGCCGTAGTCGTTCTTGAATGCAACTATATGAATTCCTATCTTGCTTCACTCAGAAACGAGAGCATTTCCATAGTTGTAGGAAACTATTCCGGAGTTCTTGTTAATGAAAAAGCAATCCATTTTGCCGATGTTGTAGAGAAATATACCGATGAAAACGGAAATGAGCAGGAAATCATTCATAAAAATGTTAAGGGTGTTTATGTAAAATCAGGAGAAAAACTTAAATTCGTTCAGGTCTATACTATCAGAACCGTAAACGGTTATGCTGTTTGCAAAACAACCCTTAGCTATGATGAACAGGATCATCTGTACACATCCAATACAATAAGACTGTACGATGAAGTAGTTACAGGAGGAAAGAATCTATATGACGGAAAAATCATATCCTGAGTTATTCGCTCAGGTAGAAGAGAATTACAAGGTAATAACCGATAATATTGCCGAAGCGGCAATCAGGTCAGGCAGAAGATATGAGGATATTACGTTTCTGGCTGCCACAAAAACGGTTGATGTTGAAGTTATAAATCATGCTATTTCCCTTGGCCTTGATCATATAGGTGAAAACCGTGTTCAGGAACTGCTGGATAAATATGATAACTATAATCTCGAAAAATGTGACCTTCAGTTTATCGGCCAGCTTCAGAAAAACAAAATCAAATATATTATTGATAAGGTAAGCCAGATTCAGTCTGCCGACAGCATGTCTCAGATTTCAGAAATTTCAAAACTTGCTGTTAAACATGATAAAGTGATGAATATTCTCATCGAGGTCAATATAGGCAGAGAAGAGAACAAAGGCGGTGTTAATCCCGATGCTCTCATGGAGTTCATTGATGAGGCCCGTGAATACAAAGGAATACATATAAATGGCTTGATGGCGATACCTCCTATATGCGAAGGAAAGGAATTATCAAAATATTTTTGCGATATGAAGCAATATTATGTTGACATTAAGAGCAAAAATATAGATAATATTAGTATGTCTGTATTATCGATGGGAATGTCATC
This sequence comes from Clostridia bacterium, assembly GCA_030526115.1. Classification (GTDB taxonomy): domain Bacteria; phylum Bacillota; class Clostridia; order Oscillospirales; family Acutalibacteraceae; genus SIG603. The sequence continues at coordinate 26,586 of JAUNDK010000016.1, read as the reverse complement.
AGATTATGCACAGGCAATAGAGTGCGGAGCCAACATGGTTAGAATAGGCTCTTCATTATTTGGAAAAAGAATTTATAAATAACATGAAATATATGGGAGGCCAAAAATATGGCAGGTTTAGTAGATAAAATTTCCAAACTCTGGAATCCGCCGGAGGATGATTACGAAGATGAACTCGATTATGAGAATGAGTATGAAGAGGCAGAGGAAGAAGAGGTAAATGAGCCTGTTCACGAGTACAGAGCACCTGCTCCTGTATCTTCCGGTTCTTCACTCTTCCGCAGAAACAACACAGCTCCTGCAGCTCCATCAAATAATGTTGTCAATTTCTCAAATCATGCTTCATCTCAGCTTCAGGTTGTTGTTTTCAAGCCACATACCTATGCTGATGATGCCAAAGCTATTGCAGATGCAATTCTCAGCAACTGTGCTGTTATCATCAACATGGAGAAGGCAAGTGCAGATGACTATCTCAGAATCCTTCTTTTCATCAATGGTGTAAACTACGCTAAAAACGGAAACATCAAGATGATTGCAACAAAAACATTTATCATCACTCCTCACAACATAGATCTCTCAGGAGATGTCCTTTTTGATGAGCTTGAGCACAGCGGAGTTAGTTTCTGATAGATGATAGATAAGCTTTTATCGGCAAGACTTGACGATGCTCTGAAACTGTCAAGAAAAGCACCGCATTTCATCGGATTTTTAGATCCCGGGGAGAAAACCGATGTGAGTGAATATCTATCTCACAAATCGAATGCTTATATGTTTTATGGGGGATACCCAGAGGCAGAGCGTTGTTTCGTCGGTTTTTTTCCGGATTATCTTGACCCTTCAGAGGATTATTTTCCTCTGAGTCCGGTAACGGTTACTTTTGACAAGAGATATGAGCTTTCTCACAGGGATTTTCTTGGTTCATTCATGGCACAGGGTATAGTTCGTGCCGGAATCGGTGATATTCTCATCGAGCAGGGAAAAGCTGTTGTTTTTGTCAGAGATGAACTTGCGGATTATCTTATCGATAATATTTTCAAAATAGGAAAAGTGGGTGTAACACTCACACCTGGACTTGTCGGTGAACTGCCGGAAAGTCATAGTTTTCAGGATATAACATCAATTATAGCATCGGAAAGAATAGATTGTGCCGTGGCCGGTTTGTGTGGGCTCAGCAGAGAAAAATCCGCTCAGGCCATACGCCAGGGATTTGTTCAGCTAAATTACAGAGAATGTCTTAATGTCTCTGAGAGCTTATCGGAAGGTGATGTTATTTCTGTTCGTGGCAAAGGAAAATTTGTCATAGACAGTCTTGACGGAAGAACAAAAAAAGGCCGACTGGTTCTCAAAGGCAGAAAGTATAAATAGGAGGCAACTATGCTTACTTTAAAACAGATTACAGATGTAAGTTTCAGAAAATCAAATTTCTCAGGATACAGACCTGAGGATGTAGATGATTTTATCGACGAAGTTACCGAATCTTTTACAGCTCTTCTCAAGGAAAATCAGGCATATAAGACAAGAGTAAATGAGCTCCAGGAAAAAAATGCCGATTATAAGGAGAAGCTCATCACTTTAGCTCAGACCGTTGAGAAGTACAAGAAAGATGAAGATGGAATAAAGTCTGCACTTGTAACAGCTCAGAAGTTAAGCAATGCTTCATTGAGAGAGGCAAAGCAGAAGTCAGAGGCTATGATTTCCGAGGCAACTGAACAGGCTGAGCAGATTATGGCAGAGGCAAACAGCAAATCTATTGATCTTTATAACGAATATCAGCTTAAGATTGAGGCAAAAGAGAAAGAGCTCGATGCCCTCAAGAAAGCTGTTACCGAATTCAGATCCGAGATTTTCAATATGTACAGAGAGCATCTCACTTTAATCGAGAAAATCCCTGATTTTTCTGCTGAACTTGCTTCAAAGGCAGAAGCTCAGGCAGCAGAAACTGTTAATGAACCTGAAGAAGTTGCTGAGGATGAAACAACAGCACTCATCTCAGATATAAAGTCAGAGATAGCAAACGAGGAATATGTTCCTGATTCTGTTGAAGATTTCAATGTAAACGATGAAGATACAGCGGGAACAAAAACATTTGATGCAATTGATGATATAGATCTCAATGCATTTTCCGATATTCCCGAAGAACTCAAAAAAGAGAAAGAATCACTTTACAGCACACTTGCTTTTGGTGATGATGTAGACATCAAATCATAAATGACGAGAAAGCAAACTTCAAAAGGGTTTGCTTTTTTCTATATGAAAGGATATTACCTTGCTTATTATATATTTCTTAGTTATCGCAGCTCTTGTTGCGGTGGATCAGATAATCAAATATTTTGTCGTTTCAAATCTTGCACCGGTTCATTCAGTTAATCTTATACAGAATTTTCTTAGCTTTACATATACTGAGAACACCGGTGCCGCATTCGGAATGTTCAGTAATAACAGTATAGTATTTGCAGTTATTACCGTGATAATTTCCGCAGGAATTATCATGTTTCTTTTAAAATACAAAAAGCAGAACTGGCTTTCTGTCTCTTCTTCGCTTATGATAATTGCAGGAGGTATAGGCAATCTTATTGACAGGGTCAGACTTCAATATGTAATCGATTATATCTATTTTCATTTTTTTGGATATATTTTTAATTTTGCCGATTGTCTTATTACAGTTGGAGTTGCAATGTTCGCTGTTTTTGTAATTTTCTTTATGGATAAGGAAAAAAGTGAGTGATATGGAAGAAAACATAGTAACAATAATTCCTGAGGAATCCGGAAGAATAGATAAAGTTCTCCACATAGACGGCATGAGCCGTTCTGCCATACAGAATCTTATAGAAAAAGGGAATGTGAGTGTAAACGGAAAGGTGATAAGCAAGAGTTATAAAGCGAAATCAGGGGAGGAGATTGCAGTAATTCTTCCTGAGCTTGTTGAAGCTGACATACTTCCCGAAGATATCCCTCTCGATATCCGTTATGAGGACAGTGCCCTTCTTGTTGTCAATAAACCTAAGGGTATGGTTGTACATCCTGCTCCCGGTCATTATAGCGGTACACTTGTCAATGCGCTAATGCACTACTGTGGAGACAGTCTTTCCGGTATAAACGGAGTAATCCGTCCGGGAATAGTGCATCGTATTGATAAAGACACCAGTGGCCTGCTTATAGTGGCAAAAAATGATGCCGCACATCAGGGACTTGCCGAGCAGATTAAAGAGCACTCCTTCGATCGTCAGTATCGGGCCATAGTTTACGGCGCCTATAAAGAAGATGCAGGCACCATAGATTTACCCATAGGTCGCAGTCCAAAGGACAGAAAGAAAATGGCGGTTATTCTCTCAGGAGCAAATGCAAGAAATGCAGTCACCCATTATGAGACAATTGAGAAACTCGGTGGATTTTCCTACATGAAGTTTATTCTTGAAACGGGCAGAACTCATCAGATTCGTGTTCACTCAGCATACATGAATCATCCTATTGCCGGAGATCCGCTTTACGGTCCTTCAAAAGTTATTACCGAGCTTGAAGGACAGTGCCTTCATGCAGGATATATAAAATTTATTCACCCTGTTACAGGTAAAATAATTGAGCTTGAAGCAGAACTTCCCGAGTATTTTGAGAAATATCTGACAAAGCTCAGAAACAAAAGTAATATATGAAAAGTGAGAGAAAACAGATAACATTTATAGGTATAGTTGCACTGATATGTATTATAATAATTATTGGTTATAATTATTATTCTGCCAAATCTGTAAACATATATAATGTGGACAGCACGGTATATATAGTGCCTCATACCTATGTTCCGGAAGAACAGCGTATAAATATCAACACCGCTGATGCTGAAGAACTGATGAAGCTTGAGGGAGTAGGTGAAACCCTCGCAAATCGTATAGTGGAATATCGTTCTGCAAACGGACAGTTCAGTTCCATATATGAGCTGTGTAATGTTGACGGAATATCTGAAAACAAAGTTGAAAAACTCTCACCATACATTAAAACGGAATGAAAAAAGTTCATCGCCTGATTTTAAATCTGAGGCGATGAACTTTTTATTTAGTCTGTTGGGAAAAAGATACCTGCATCTTTTCTTAACTGCTCGAGAAGTTCGGCAATGTTTTCTGAAATAGTCAGACAGTAATCATATTCTTCTTTTGTATTATCAGGTTCTGTAATATATCTGTATAAATCTCTCGCTTCAAATCCCATGAGCCACTTTTTGTCAGGGTAATCCATCAGCTTTTCTGAGTTCCCTTTTTCGTCAGTAAGTGTCATGCCTGAGAGTAGAGAAATTGAATCACAGCTGAGTATTCCTTTTTCACCCTGAAATTCAGATGGGATAAGTGTTTCACTTATTTTTGAATAATTCATGGTGACAACCCTTTCAGGGTATCTGAATATGATGCTTCCACAGGCATCTGCACCGTTATCCAGCAGCTTAGCTGAAATATGAGTTTCACTCGGCATACCGAATAAATCTACAACAGGGTAGAGTGTATAGATACCTATATCCATCAGTCCACCGGCTTCCATTTTCGGATTGAAAATATTAGGAAGCTTACCGTCTAGAAGATTCTGTAACTGTTTAGATTTTCTGCAGAAGTTTATATGTGCAATTGGAATATCACCGATTGTTTTAATGGCTTTGGTGAAAATTTCTCTTGCCGGCATATGCATATACATCATGGCCTCAAGAAATATCACATTGTTTTCTCTGGCAATTCTGTGAAGCATTCTCACATCTTCGGCATGGGATGAAACAGGTTTTTCACAAATGACATGTTTGCCGTTTTTTAAAAACAGCAGGCTTTGTTCCACATGCAGAAAATTCGGACTGGCAATATATACTGCATCAATGTCACTGCTTTTTGCCATTGCTTCAAGATTGGTATAGATATTATCTACGCCGAAATTTTCCGCAAAAGCTTTTCCTGTTTCATAATTTCTTGAATAACAGGCAGAATATTCCCACAAACCTGTACCCAAAGCACCTGTGATATAGTCACTGCATATTCTGCTGGTGCCTACTGTACCGAATCTCAGCATATTACTTACACTTGTCAATGATAGTTTCAACAATCTTTACGATAGTCTCCATGCTGTCAACACATACATACTCATGTGGACCATGTGCATTTTCTCCGCCTGTGCAGAGGTTAGGGCAAGGAAGACCCATAAAGGAGAGAGTTGCGCCGTCTGTGCCGCCTCTGATAGGTGTAACAACGGGCTCAACATTATTTGCTCTCATAGCATCCTTTGCAAGGTCAACGATGAACATGTTGTCAGGGTAAATCTTCTCTCTCATGTTGGAGTAAGCATCCTTGATTGTGAGCTTTACAGGCTTAATCTCATACTTAGCATTGAGATAATCAGCAATTCTTTCAAAGTCAGCCTTCTTCTTGTTAAGAAGATTTCTGTCATGGTCACGGATGATATATGCGAGCTTTGCGTGCTCAATGTCGCCTTCCATGTGAACAAGGTGGTTGAATCCCTCATAACCTGCAGTATGCTCGGGAACCTCAAACGGATCCATCATGGATGCAAACTCAATTGCAACCTTCATTGCGCTTATCATCTTGTTCTTTGCTCCGCCAGGATGAACACTTCTTCCGGTGAATTCTACAAGGGCGGATGCACCGTTAAAGTTCTCATAGTCGATACCGCCTAAAGTACCGCCGTCAATTGTATAGGCGAAGTCAGCGGCAAATCCGGGAACATCAAACTTGTCAGGACCTCTGCCAATTTCTTCATCAGGGGTAAAGCAGATTTTTACATCTCCGTGAGGAAGGTTCTGAGTAATGATTTCTTCTGCTGCCTGAAGGATAATTGCAATACCGGCCTTGTCATCACCGCCGAGGAGAGTTGTGCCATCTGTTACAACGAGCTTCTTTCCAACATAATTCTTAAGATTAGGGAAAGCGGCTACCTTTGTTACAATGCCTTTATCTTCGTTGAGAACAATATCTTCGCCGTCATAGCAGTCAATTACTCTTGGTTTAACATCCTTGCCACTGATTTCACTTGCGGTATCCATGTGAGCAACAAAACCGACTGTCTTTGCTTTTTTTACATTACCCGGAATAGAGCCGTAAACGTAACCAAACTCATCCATTCGGGCATCGGCAATTCCGATATCCTTCATAACCTCAACAAGGTGAGCTCCAAGCACTTTCTGTCCCGGTGTGGAGGGAATAGTGGTGCTGGTTTCATCACTTTTTGTATCAAACTTTACATAGTCTAAAAATTTTTCAAGAACAGACATTTTTCTTTTTTCCTTTCCTTTTATATCTGGTTCCAGTATTTGACAATATTGTCTCTGCCGATTCTTACTCCGTCAAACGGATCTTCCATGCCCTCAAACTCAACAGCGATATAACCGTCATATCCACATGCCTTAAGTTCCGCAAGGCACTGCTTTACAGGAACATTTCCATGACCGATTATTGTGCCGATCAGGTAGTCACCGGCTCTTGTCTTGAATGAGCCTTCGCCCGGGTCCTCGCTATAGAAAGACTTTTTAATAAAATCCTTACAATGGACATATATAGCGTAAGGAGCTACCCTTGATACGGCGACAGCAGGGTTTTCATCGGCGCACATGAAGTTTCCGACATCACAGAGAAGACCGAAGTTAGAATGATTTATCTTTGTATAAAGTTTTTCTACTCTTTCGCTGTCCTGAGAATAATAACCGTGGTTTTCTGTCATTGTGCGTATGCCTTTGGATTCTGCATATTCTGTAAGCTCTCTGAATTTATCGGCAAGATCGTCAACAATGCTGTCAAAAGAGCAGTATTTGTCGGAATCTCTCGGATAACCGACTGTTGCATCGTGTCTCATGAACTTAACGCCGAGAATTTCTCCCACATCTATGTAATCCTTAATCTTTTGAATATCCTGTTCAGGGTTCTGTAATAGATCCGCTCCTACTGTAAGGCAGGAAATCTCAATTCCCACTCTCTCACATTCTTTTTTATAGGATTCCGCAATTTCTTTCCATGATTCTCTTTTGTCGAGAGGGAAGTCAACGAAATCCACAAATTCTATTGCATCCAGTCCAAGTTCCTTGGACTTTGCTATGCATTCAAACGGAGTAATGCTTCCGTTCTTTATTGAACGGTAATAGCTGTAATTACTGACGGTAACTTTCATTTTATATGCCTCCTGCATAATCATAATTGTACCTATTATCTATCAAAAGTGAAGTAAAGTCAATAATTCTTGTGTAAAATGAGAGAATAAGAAAAAAATAAAAATAATACTTGATTTTTATGTTTGTCTTTAGTATAATACAGAAGTCGGTTGGAGATACACCGCAGATATGCAGAGGTATTCTAATGGTAAGGAGCCACATTGGAAATGTGGTGTGCAGAAATGCATTGTGCGTTCGAGTCGCATCCTCTGCGCCAGATATAAGAGATGAGTTTTTACTCATCTCTTTCTTTTTTTCTTGCAAAATTAATTGAATTTGTGTATTATATAAAAAGCTGTATATGAAATTATATCGAAAGGATGTTTAATAATGAAAAGAACAGAGATTTCAAAGCTTTACGCTGATATTTCATTATATAAGGATAAGACAATAACAGTCGCAGGCTGGGCCAGAAATATCAGAGCTCAGAAAGCATTCGGCTTTATTGATCTTAATGACGGATCCTGCTTTAAGGGAGTTCAGATTGTATTCGAAGCAGACAAGCTCACAAACTACGATGAGATTTCCGCACAGAATGTTGGTGCCGCTCTTGTTGTTAATGGTACGGTTCTTGAAACACCGGGCGCAAAGCAGCCGTTCGAGATTCACGCTGAGTCAATCACAGTAGAGGGTGTAAGTACACCTGACTATCCTCTTCAGCCAAAGAGACATACTGTTGAGTACTTAAGAACAATTGCTCACTTAAGACCTCGTACAAATCTCTTCAGTGCAGCTTTCAGAGTTCGTTCCACAGCAGCTTATGCTATCCATAAGTTCTTCCAGGAGCAGGGCTTTGTATATGCTCATACACCACTTATTTCCGTAAGTGATGCTGAGGGTGCGGGTGAGATGTTCCAGGTAACAACTCTCGATCCTGAGAATCTTCCAAGAACAGAAGACGGCGAAATCGACTACTCCGAGGACTTCTTCGGCAAAAAGACAAGCCTTACCGTTTCCGGTCAGCTTGAGGGTGAAACTTTCGCTCAGGCTTTCGGAAAGATTTATACATTCGGTCCTACATTCCGTGCAGAGAAGAGCTACACACAGCGTCATGCGGCAGAGTTCTGGATGATTGAACCTGAGATGGCTTTCTGTGACCTCGAGGATAACATGCAGTACATCGAGGCCATGATTAAGTATGTAATCAATTATGTAATGGAGCATTGTCCACAGGACATCGACTTCTGTAATCAGTTTGTTGATAAGGGTCTCAAGGAGCGTCTCCAGCATGTTGCATCTTCTGATTTCGCAAGAGTAACTTACACAGAGGCTGTCGAGATTCTGAAGAAGAACAACGACAACTTTGAATACAAGGTAGAGTGGGGCAGCGACCTCCAGACAGAGCATGAGCGTTACCTTACAGAGCAGTATTTCAAGAAGCCAACCTTTGTTACAGATTACCCTGCAGAGATTAAGGCATTCTATATGAGAATGAACGAGGACGGCAAGACTGTTGCCGCTGTTGACCTTCTCGTACCGGGTATCGGTGAAATCGTCGGTGGATCTCAGAGAGAGGAAAGACTCGAGCTTCTCCTCAACAGAATCCATGAGCTTGGTCTTAAGGAAGAGGATTACTGGTGGTACCTCGACCTCAGAAGATATGGCTCCACAAAGCATGCCGGCTTCGGTTTAGGTTTCGAGAGAATGATTATGTATCTCACAGGTATCTCCAATATCCGTGATGTTCTCCCATTCCCAAGAACAACAGGCTCCGCAGAGTTCTGATATATGCAATTTTCAAGCAGTCTGATTCATTTTCAGGCTGCTTTTTCTTGCCTTTTGACATATTGCACATAAAAATCCGCTTTTAGTGATATAAATGTGCCATAATGTAGAATCTTGCAAGGAAAAATTAAAAATCTTGCATTTTGTGGTCTAATCTTGTAAAATATTCAAAGTAAACCGCTAAATTTGAAAGATATTTAATGAATTCAATTCAAAAATGGAGAGATTTTAAATGAAACTTACAGAGATGAATTCTGCTGAACTCAATAATTTTTACGAAACCGCTAAAAAGGATTATGACGAGATTCTTTCAAGAAATCTCAAGCTCAATATGGCAAGAGGCAAGCCAAGTGCCGCACAGCTCGACCTTGCACTCGGCGTTCTTGAGGCACTTCACGCACGTTATGAATTTGCAAATTCAAAAGGCGACGATGTAAGAAACTACGGTATCTGGGATGGTCTTGATTCCATGAAAGCCATTTTCTCCGATATGATGGAAGTTCCTTCATCTCAGGTTATTATCGGAAACAACTCATCTCTTGGCATTATGTTCGACGTAATGTCCAGAGGCATGACTCATGGTTTCAGCGGACAGAAGCCATGGGCGAGACTCGAGAAGAAAAAGTGGTTGTGCCCATGTCCTGGTTATGACAGACATTTCGGCATTACAGAGTATTTCGATTTTGAGATGATTCCAATTCCAATGCTCGAAACAGGTCCTGACATGGATATGGTAGAAGAGCTCATCAAAGATGAATCCGTAAAGGGTATCTGGTGTGTTCCAAAGTATTCAAATCCAACAGGTCTTACATATTCCGATGAAACTGTAAGACGTTTCGCAAGACTTCATCCGGCAGCAAAAGATTTCCGTATCATGTGGGATAATGCTTATTGCATTCATGACCTTACAGATACACCGGAGACACTTCTGAATCTCTGGGATGAAGCAATCGAAGAGGGAACAGAGGATAACGTATTTATTTTTGCTTCCACATCAAAGATTACATTCCCCGGTGCAGGTGTTGCAGCAATGGCAGCTTCTGACAGAAATATCGTTGACCTTAAGCGTCACTTTACAGTAGAGACTATCGGTCCTGATAAGCTCAACCAGCTTCGTCATGTTCTTTTCTTCCATGATATCAACGGCGTTAAGGAGATTATGCAGGAGCACAGAGCTATTCTTGAACCAAAGTTCAGAAAGGTCTGTGAGGTTCTCGAAGAGGAAATCGGCAATTTAGGTCTTGCAGAGTGGAATATGCCAAACGGTGGTTATTTCATCAACTGTAATGTTATGAACGGATGTGCAAAGAGAGTGTTTAACCTTTGCCGTCAGGCCGGTGTTATTATAACAGATGCCGGTGCTACATTCCCTTATGGCAATGATCCTCAGGACAGCAATATACGTATTGCGCCTTCATTCCCTCCAATTGAGGAGCTTGAAGAGGCAATCAGAGTATTCAGTACCTGTGTAAAGTTTGCAGCAGCAGAAAAACTTCTCAATAAATAATATAAAAACAAAAAGAATCCAGCAGGCTATAAACCTGCTGGATTTTCTTTAATGGTTTCTCTTAAACGTTCCCCTCTGGCTCTTTTCCTGTCAGCAGCCACATGACACTTACCCCAAGTATCTCAGCTATGGCGAGTAATTCATAGTCTGAAACAGATCTTATCTGTCCTTCCAGTTTGGAAAGACCGGAGGAGTTCATGTCCACACCCCTTACCTGTAACTGGGCAAGAAGCTCCTTCTGTTTCATACCGAGATTCTTGCGTGCAATTTCAACACGAGCTCCAACCAGGTTTTTGTTTCCAACCGGTGTATTTCTGAGTCTCATAGTATTACTCCCTTCATAAATTTATTTAATTATAGCTAATCTGTATGAAAAAATCAAATAATTTTGGTAATATTCTAATTAAGAAACTAATTTTCGTATGAATTAATGAAATTTGTGAATGGTAATATTGCAATGTGTTATAATATCAGACTGCAGAAATTAAAAATATACCTGAATTATGCTAAAAAATCGCCACTTTTCATAGGTCCTGTGAAAAGTGGCGAAAATAATTTATATATCAGACTTTAAAAAGAAGATCAGCATAGCTGGGATATGGCCAGAATTCATTAGCGGTTGACTCTTCAAGCGCATCAACATTCTTTCTGATTTTTTCCATAACCGGAATAATCTCACCTGAACAGAATTTTGATCCTTCAAGCACATTACCCTTTATTTCATCATACTTGGAAGCAAGAGCAATGAGTTTCTCAGTCTCTGCATAAACAGCATCAAGTAGACCGGAAAGCTTGTTTATGAGCTCAGTTTCTGTTGTACATGGAATATCTCTGATAATCTGTCTTCTGCTTAAGACGCTCTCTGAAAGCTTGTTTATATAAGCACTGACATTAGGGATAATATCACGCTTAACCATCTTAATCATAGTGAGAGCTTCTATATTGATTGTCTTTTCGTATTCTTCGAGGAGAATATCTCTTCTTGAATTCATCTCAACTTCTGTGTATATCTTGTGATCTGCAAAGAGCTTGAGGTTTTTCTCATCGCAGTAATGAGGGAGAGCCTCAACTGTGTTTCTGAGATTATGCAGACCTCTGCGCTCTGCCTCAACAACCCACTCATCAGAGTAACCGTCACCGTTGAAAATAATCTGTCTGTGCTCTCTGTAAACTCTGCGGATGAGTTTTCTTAAGGAGAGGCTGAAGTCCTCGGCCTGTTCAAGTTCATCAGCAAACTGTTTGAGTTCTTCTGCAACAATTGTGTTGAGCATGATGTTAGGGCAGGCAATAGACATGGAAGAACCAACCATTCTGAACTCGAACTTGTTACCGGTGAAGGCAAATGGGGAAGTTCTGTTTCTGTCAGATGTGTCCTTTGGAAGATACGGAAGTCCCTTAGCGCCTATATCCATGGTACCCGGTTCCGCTGTGTAGCTCTCATGTTTATCAAGTGCTTCAAGAATAGCTTCAAGCTCATCTCCGAGATACATGGAAATGATAGCAGGAGGAGCTTCGCTGGAACCGAGTCTGTGATCGTTTCCTGCGCTGGAAGCGGAAATTCTTAAGAGGTCCTGATATTCGTCAACGCCCTTGATAACGGCAGCAAGGAAGAGGAGGAACTGAGCATTATCGCAAGGATTCTTTCCCGGATTGAGAAGGTTCTTGCCTGTATCTGTTGAAAGGGCCCAGTTATTATGCTTACCGCTTCCGTTTACATAGGCAAATGGTTTTTCGTGAAGCAGGCATACAAGACCGTGCTTTCTTGCAACGTTTTTCATAATCTCCATTGTGAGCTGATTGTGATCTGTTGCAATATTTGTTGTTGTGAAGATCGGAGCCATCTCATGCTGTGCAGGAGCTGCCTCGTTATGCTTTGTCTTTGCGAGAATGCCGTACTTCCAAAGCTCTTCATCAAGCTCCTTCATGTAAGCGGAAACTCGTGGCTTGATTGCACCGAAGTAATGGTCGTCCATTTCCTGACCCTTAGGAGCCTTGGCGCCAAAGAGGGTTCTGCCACAGAAAAGAAGATCCTCTCTCTTATTGAAAAGTTCTTCATCTACAAGGAAATACTCCTGCTCTGCACCAACTGTGGTTGTTACTTTTCTGGTTGTTGTGTCACCGAAAAGTCTTAATACTCTGAGTGCCTGAACGCTGATTGCATCCATGGAGCGAATGAGAGGAGTTTTCTTGTCGAGAACCTCGCCGCCATAGGAGCAGAAAGCGGTTGGAATATATAAGGAATCATCTTTAATAAACGCATATGATGTTGGGTCCCATGCAGTATATCCTCTTGCCTCAAAAGTAGCACGAAGACCACCTGAAGGGAAGCTGGAAGCATCCGGCTCACCCTTAATCAGTTCTTTGCCGGAGAATTCCATGATAATTCTGCCGTCCGCTGTCGGGGAGATAAAGCTGTCATGCTTTTCGGCAGTAACACCGGTCATAGGCTGGAACCAGTGTGTATAGTGAGTAGCACCTTTCTCAATAGCCCAGTCTTTCATGGCATTAGCCACAGCATTTGCAACTGAGATATCAAGCTCTTTGCCGCTGTCTATTGTATTACGCAGAGCTCTGTAAACATCCTTTGGAAGGCGCTGCTGCATAATATCATCGTTGAAAACATTAGTACCGAAAAGCTCTGGTACTTTTCCTGAAAGAGCAGTATAAGCCATAAATTATCACCTTTGTGTAGTAAGTATAGTAGTACTATTACATTTTAATTCCTGAGCTTTACAGTGTCAATGCAAAATAATTTCAAGCATATTTCTCATAAACAGTGTTTTTTGTGAATATTAATCAAAAACACCTGATATCCTTGCTTTGTTAGGCGCGTATAAAAACTGTATAAGTAAATAAAAGAGGTGCAATTAAAGCATTTTGAGCATTCGTTTATCATAATTCATATTGTTCAGTCGTTGGAAATATTTATTTCTCACAATTATTTTGTCAATAATGACAAAGTACAATAATTTGTTTGAACAAGTCTGCTAAATATAAATTCAATAAAATGTTATGTTAAGTGCATAAATATGCAAAAATAAATGAAATTATACCTTGACTATACAAAACTAATCTGTTATAATAACCCGAAATAAAAACCCCGTGTGTGCAATTTTGGGGTTGAAGAAAAGAAGAAAAGAGGTATAGACCATGAGTAAAGCTTATCTTGTACTTGAAAACGGAAAAGTATTCGAGGGTGAGTCATTTGGTTTTCAGGGCGAAGTTACTGCTGAAGTTGTTTTTACAACAGGCATGACCGGTTATCTTGAAACTCTTACAGATAAGAGCTATTACGGCCAGATCGTCACTCAGACTTTTCCTCTCATAGGTAATTATGGTGTTATTGCCCCTGATTTTGAGGGTGATATCATCGGTCCATCCGCTTATATTGTTAAAGAATGGTGTCAAGTTCCTTCCAATTTCAGATGTGAAGGTGATCTTGACACTTTTTTGCGAGATAGGGGTATTGTTGGATTGTGCGGTATAGATACCCGTGCGCTGACCAAAATCATCCGTGAGAGCGGTGTTATGAACGGTGCTATTGTAACAGATCCATCCCATGCTGATTTCGACAAAATAAGATCCTACACCGTTAAGAATGCGGTTTCTTCCGTATCCTGTAAGGATATGTACAATGTAGGTGAAAAGGGCAAGTATAAAATCGCCCTTCTCGATTTCGGTCTCAAAGAGAACATTGTCCGTGAACTTGTGAACCGTGGAGCAGAGGTTGTTGTATGTCCTCACAACACTAAGGCAGGTCTTTTAAAGGCTCTTGATGTTGACGGCATCATGCTCTCCAACGGTCCCGGAGATCCTGCTGAAAATATAGAGGTTATCGAGAATATTAAGGAAATCGTAAAGCTCAACATTCCGACATTCGGAATCTGTCTCGGTCATCAGCTTATGGCACTTGCAAGGGGATTTAAAACCGAGAAGTTAAAATACGGCCACAGAGGTGCAAATCAGCCGGTCAAGAATCTTGAGACAGGCAGAGTATATATTTCATCCCAGAACCACGGTTATGCGGTTGTTTCAGATTCAATCGACAAGAATATAGCAAAAGAGCTTTTCATCAATGTTAATGACGGAACAAATGAGGGTGTAAAATACCTCGATCACCCTGTATATACAGTTCAGTTCCACCCTGAGGCATGCGGCGGCCCGAAGGATGCCGGATTCCTTTTCGATGAGTTCTTTAAGATGATAGACGCAAGTAAGCAGGAGGGATAAGATATGCCACTTAATAAAGATATAAAGAAAGTAATGGTCATAGGCTCAGGTCCTATTGTTATCGGTCAGGCTGCGGAATTTGACTATGCGGGAACACAGGCATGCCGCGCTCTTAAAGAGGACGGAATCGAGATTGTTCTCGTAAACTCCAACCCTGCAACTATCATGACAGATAAATCCATGGCGGATAAAATCTATATCGAGCCGCTTAACCTTCCTACAATCAAGCGTATTATTGAGAAAGAAAAGCCTGACAGCATTCTCTCAGGTTTCGGCGGTCAGACAGGCCTAACACTCTCCATGCAGCTTGCAAAAGAAGGATTCCTCGAAGAACACGGCGTACGTCTTTTAGGTGCATCTCCCGAAACTATCGATAAGGCAGAGGACCGTCAGATTTTCAAGGACACAATGGAGTCCATTAATCAGCCATGTGTACCTTCCAAGGTTGTTAATACAGTAGATGATGCTCTTGCATTTGCAGAAGAAATAGAGTATCCTGTTATAGTTCGTCCTGCCTTCACATTAGGTGGAAGCGGCGGCGGAATCTGTGAGGATGAAGAATCCCTCCGTGAGCGTGCCGCAAACGGACTTTCACTCTCTCCGATCACTCAGATTCTTGTTGAGAAGTCCATTGCGGGCTGGAAAGAGATTGAGTTCGAGGTTATCCGTGACAGCGCTCACAATGTAATCACAGTCTGTTCCATGGAGAACTTCGACCCTGTCGGTGTTCACACAGGTGACTCCATCGTTATCGCTCCGGCTGTAACACTATCAGATAAAGAATATCAGATGCTCCGTTCAGCGGCCATCAAAATCATAGAGACCTTAGGCGTAGAAGGCGGATGTAACTGCCAGTTTGCCCTCAATCCCAACTCCTTTGAGTATGCGGTTATCGAGGTTAACCCACGAGTTTCCCGTTCTTCAGCTCTTGCTTCCAAGGCAACAGGTTATCCGATTGCCAAGGTTGCTGCAAAGATTGCCATCGGTTACACTCTTGACGAGATCAAGAATGCAGTTACAGGCAAAACCTATGCTGCATTTGAGCCTGCTCTCGACTATGTAGCAGTTAAGTTCCCGAAGTGGCCTTTCGATAAGTTCGTTTACGCAAAGCGTAACCTCGGTACACAGATGAAGGCAACAGGTGAGGTTATGTCCATTGCCGATACCTTCGAAATGGCTCTCATGAAGGCTGTTCGTGGTGCAGAGATTTCCCTCGATACTCTCGAGCTTTACAAGTTCCGTGATGAAAGCGATGAAACTCTCTGGGGCATTCTTAAAGATGCAACAGACCAGCGCCTCTTTGCAATTACAGAGCTTATGCGTCGTGGCGTGTCCATAGATGCTATCCATGATTTCACAAAGATTGACAAGTGGTTCCTTGCCAAGATTGATAATATTCTTTCCTTCGAGGAGGAAATCAAGGATACAGAAATCACATTCGAGCAGTTTGTAAAGGGTAAGAAGCTCGGTTTCACAACTGCTTCAATGGAACGCATCAGCGGTAATAAAATAGATTATAAGCTGGAAGAAACATATCGTATGGTTGATACCTGTGCAGGCGAGTTCATGGCAAAGACACCGTATTTCTACGGTACATATGAGCTTCCTGAGTCAGGTGCTGAAAACGAAGCCCTCGACTTTATCGATAAGTCCGGCAAAGAGAGAGTAATCGTTCTCGGTTCCGGTCCTATCAGAATCGGTCAGGGTATTGAGTTTGACTATGCTTCCGTTCACTGTGTAATGTCCCTTCAGGAATTAGGTTATGAGGTTATTATCATCAACAATAACCCTGAGACTGTTTCCACAGACTTTGACACAGCCGACAGACTTTACTTTGAGCCACTCTGTGCAGAAGACGTTATGAACATCATCAACATCGAAAAGCCGGTGGGAGTAGTCTGTGCCTTCGGTGGTCAGACAGCTATCAAATTAACAAAGACCCTCGCAGAAAACAACATCAGAATCATCGGTACATCAGCAGACAGCATAGATGCCGCCGAGGACAGAGAGCGTTTTGACGCAGTTCTCGAAAAGCTTAACATAAACCGTCCAAAGGGAGAGACTGTCTTCACAACAGAGGAGGCACTCGAGTCCGCACAGAGACTTACTTACCCTGTACTTATGCGTCCTTCTTACGTTTTAGGCGGACAGAACATGATTATTGCCAACAACGACGAGGACATCAAGGAGTATATGGCAATCATTCTCCGCCACAAGCAGGATAACCCTGTTCTTATCGACAAGTATTTAAGCGGTATGGAACTTGAAGTTGACGCCATCTGTGACGGTGAGAACATCCTTATTCCGGGTATCATGGAACATGTTGAGAGAACAGGTGTCCACTCCGGTGACAGTATTGCAAAGTACCCTGCCAACGATATTGATGATGAGATGACAGCCACTATTATTGACACCACCGAAAAGCTCTGCAAAGAACTCGGTGCTGTCGGCCTCATGAACTGCCAGTATATTTTCATGGGCAAAGACCTTTATGTAATCGAGGTTAACCCTCGAGCATCCAGAACTGTTCCTTATTTAAGTAAGGTAACAGGTGTACCAATGTGTGACCTCGCCACTAAGGTCAGCCTTGGTTTCAAACTCAAAGATTTAGGCTACGGAACAGGCCTCTATAAGCGTTCACCATATACAGCGGTTAAGGTTCCGGTATTCTCATTTGAAAAATTAACAGACGTTGACACACAGCTCGGACCTGAGATGAAGTCCACAGGTGAGGTTCTCGGTATAGGTAACAACCTCGAGGAGGCACTCTATAAAGGACTTGTCGCTTCCGGCTGTAAAATGGAAAAAGAGGGCGGCATGTTTATCACAGTCCGTCACCAGGATAAAGGTGAAGTTACAGAGATTGCTAAGAAATTTGCATCCATGGGCTTCCGTCTTTATGCAACAAGAGGAACTGCTCTTAACCTGTTTATTGCAGGACTTCAGGTTGAGGTTGTCGATAAGATTCATAAGGGTGCAAACAATGCCCTCAGACTTCTCGACAGCGGAAAGGTAAATTATGTAATTTCCACATCCGCAAAGGGCAGAGATCCTCAGCTCGACTCCGTAAAGATGCGCCGCAAGGCAAGTCTTTTAGGTATTCCTTGCCTCACATCAATGGATACCGCCAACGCTTTGGCCGATAGTTTACTTAGCCGTTATTCAGTAACAAATACGGAGATAGTAGACATCAACAATATGAAAACCACAAGACAGAAACTTCCATTCACAAAGATGCACGGCATCGGTAACGACTATATTTACATCAACTGCTTCGAGAACGAAGTGACATCTCCTGAAACCCTTTCCATTCGTCTTTCCGACAGACATAAGGGTATAGGCGGTGACGGTGTAATCTTAGTCTGTCCGTCAGATGTAGCGGATGCAAAAATGCGTATGTTCAACCTCGATGGCAGCGAGGGTAAAATGTGCGGTAACGGCATTCGTTGCGTTGCGAAGTATGTTTACGACTACGGCATCTGCCGTAAGCCGGTTCTTCACATCGAGACACTTTCCGGTATCAAGGAGTGCAAGCTCATCACAAAGGGCGACAAGGTATTCCAGGTAGAAGTTGACATGGGTAAAGCTATTCTCGAGCCTGAGAAAATCCCAACCACACTTCAGGGTGAATCCATTATCGACAGACCAATCAAGGTCGGCGATCAGATTTACAACGTAACCTGCGTTTCCATGGGCAACCCACACTGCATCATCTTCACAAACTCCATCGATAAGCTCGATTTAGAGTCCATCGGACCTAAGTTCGAGCATAACGAAATCTTCCCTGAGGGAGTAAACACAGAGTTTGTAGAGGTCATTGACGAAAAGACCTTCAAGATGCGTGTATGGGAGAGAGGCTCCGGAGAGACTATGGCATGCGGTACAGGCGCGTGTGCGGTTGCAGTTGCAGCTGCACTCAATGGTTACTGTGAGAAGGGTACGGATGTACTCGTAAAACTCAGAGGCGGTGACCTTACTCTCAACTATACCGATGAGAAAGTTCTCATGACAGGTGAAGCCGAAAAGGTATTCGACGGCATAGTAGAAGTTTAATATAATAATTTTGAGCCGAAGTTAGGTCCCAAAAGGAACCTGCTTCGGCTCTTTGTTTTGCATAAAAGAAACCACCCGGTTCTGTCCGAGTGGTTTAAATGCTTATATAACGAAATTTATTCCAAGTCCTACCAGAGCGGCGAGTACATAAAGAATTCCCATAACAGTAAAGTTTTCTTTCATGCTCTTGTTTGTCTTGAAAAGTACTGCAAGACCAAGGCCAGCGCCTGTGGAAAGTCCTGCAACCAGTGAACCGAGGGAGATGCTTCCATTTACGAAAAGTTCTGTCAGTACAACAGATGCCGCACAGTTCGGAATAAATCCGATTAATGCTGTGAGGAACGGCTGGAATATACTCTCACTCATGAAGAGTTTTGCTATGCTGTCTTCTCCTATGTAGTAGAACATAAGGCAGAGAATAACATTGACAATAAAGATGAAAACGAAAATCTGTGCGCTGTGCTTTATTGCATTGTGAAGTATGCTGTTTCCTGTCTGCTCTTTTTCACAGTCATCATGAAGCTTTGCGTTTTTCTTTACACTGAATGCTTTCCTGAAGCAGATGTCTGTTATGAAACCTGCGACAATCGCAAACACTACCTTGATGAGTATAAGCTTCCAAAGGGAAGAAGCCATCTCAGGGTGGGCAATAAGTACGGGAATCGCTTCATCACTTGTCGCAATAAAAACAGCAATCAATGTTCCGGGGGTAATGTCACGTTCTGTGAAAAAGTTAGCGGCTGCAACCGAGAAACCGCATTGTGGAATGGTTCCGAGCACAGCACCGCCTATTGGCCCGAAATGACCAAGCTTTGTAAGACTTGCGGAAATTTTATCACTTGCTTTATGCTCAAGATACTCAATCAGAAGATATGCACCAAATAAAAAGGGGAGTGTCTTCAGAGTATCAAGCAATGCTTCCAATAATGCATCTAACATATATAACTCCTAAAAATAAAGTTCTAAAATTATAACAGATTCGCAGAATATTTCAATAGTTAAGTTTAACGAATATTGCGTTGTGCTGGGGTGTTTTTCGTACTATAATATGAGTATAATGAATATGAGGTGATAATTTGCTCCATTTAATATACGGCCGTAGTGGTTACGGCAAAACAGAATATATAAAAAAACTGGCTGAAAAGTACACAGGTAAAGACAAAAAGATTTTTATAATAGTACCCGACCAGTTTACTTATGCCATGGAAAAATCTGTGCTGAATGAGTTTGGTCCATCAAAGGCGGCGGGAATTAAAGTTTACAGTTTTAACCGACTGGCCGATAATATCCTGACTGCTTATGGAGGAGGCGCTAAGTCAAGAATAGACAGCAGCGGAAAGCTCCTTTCCATGCTTCTTGCAATAGAATCTTGTTCGGACAATCTTACCTTCTATGACAATGACCCGGTAAAACTCGCTCCTCAGATGCTGAAATCCGTGGAAGAATTCAAGTCCTCATGCATATCTGCTGAATCTCTGCAGAATTATTCAGGTGCAGACGGCACTCTCAGAAACAAACTTCACGAAATAGGTTTGATTTATTCTGCTTACGATGCAATTGTTTCGGAGAGATTTATAGATCCTTCCGATACTGTTTCAGCTGCATCCGAGCTTTTAAAGAATTCGGATTATTTCGAGAATTCTGTTGTGTTCTTTGATTCTTTTGAATCTTTCAGTGCCCAGAAAAAACAGATAGTTCTTTCAGCTATAAGCAAAGCGGATGAAGTTTATATCAGTTTCTGTGCTGAAAATGGGAAGGTAGAAGAAAATTCATTCTTCCATCCTGTAATAAGTTCGGCTGAATCAATAAAGCTTATGTCAAAAGATAACGGCTTTACTGATATAGAGGAAATCTGTCTCGATAAAAACAGGAGATTATCCGCTGAGCTTTCTTTGCTTGAAGAGAATATATTTAACGATATGGGTGAACCTCATCAGGAAGAACCAGAATCAATAAGGATATACGAGGCCTCCGATATTTACGGAGAGCTGGAGTTTGCCGCATCTACAATTCGCAGACTTGTCATGGACGAAGGATATATGTATGGTGATTTTTCCGTTGTCTGCCATGATACAGCGAAATATGCCCTTCCTCTTCAGAGTATATTTGATAAGTGGCAGGTGCCATGCTATTTTTCCATTCCTCAGAAGGTAGATGCTTCTCCGCTTATCAGGCTTGTTTATTCCGCATTCAATATAATTATAAATGGGTACAGAAGTGACGATGTTCTAAATCTGTTAAAAACCGGACTCACCGGCTATTCCATAAAGGATGTATCTTTACTCGAAAACTATGTTTTCATATGGAGAATAAACGGTAAAAAATGGCTCTCCGATTTTGATATGCATCCGGAGGGATACAATAAAGAGTTAACGGACAGTGCTAAAAATATACTTGAAAAACTCAACAGCATAAGAAAATCCCTTGTGGATACACTCGAAAAATTCAGAATGTCATGCAAAGAAACTGACAGTATAGGTATTTCCACAGCGGTATATAACCTTCTTTCGGATCTTTCTGTACCTGAAAATATTCTTGAAATCAAAGACTTCTTAAATGATTCGGGATTTGATACAAGAGCAGAGGACGGTGAGAGAATATGGAAGAAACTCATGGATGTTCTCGATCAGTTTGTGCTTACATTAGGCGAAAAGCCTGTAACAGTCGAGAAGTACTATTCCTATCTTAAAACTGTTCTTGCGATTGAGGACACAAGAGATATTCCTGAAAGATTTGATTCCGTTATGTTCGGTACATCCGCCGGACTTATGGCTGCAACTCCAAAGGTTACTTTCATTCTCGGTGCTGTGAGAGGTGAGTTTCCGTATGTTCCTGAAAACTCAGGGCTTATCAGCAATCAGGAAAAAATCGAGATGCGAAACAGCAATATCGATATAGAAAATACAGTAGAAGAACTCACACTTCTTGAGAGATTCAATGCTTATAAGGCGGCTTCAAGCCCAAGTGAAAGGCTTTTTGTAAGCTATTCCACAGGTGACAGTTCCGATAAGAATACAGCGAGTGAACTCATTGACAGCATAAAAATACTTTATCCTGCTGTTAAGGTGATTAATTCCCTGTCAGATGATTATCTGTTAACAACGGAGAAATCCGCATTTTCTTCGTTCGCCCGTAATTTCTCCGAAAATTCAGTGCTGAGAAATACTCTGTCAGAATTTTTCTCGGATAAAACCGAATATCAGGGCAAAATCAGTTCTCTCTCAAGGGTGTTGGATAAAGGCAAGTTTGAGCTTGAGAACAAAGAAGTATCTTCAAAACTTATCTATCATGACTATCTGTCAGCATCTCAGATAGATTCTTTCTACCACTGCCCGTTCAGATATTTCTGCCAGTATTCTTTAGGCGCAAAAGAGCGCAGACCTGCG
>JAUNDK010000016.1:0-4492 GCA_030526115.1 Clostridia bacterium | reverse complement strand
GCAATATAATGCACTATATTTTTGAGAATATCCTCAAAAACGATATGAACTCATATATCGGGAATAAAGATAAGCTTAGAACGGATATAGATGCTGTTGTAAATGAATATGCGGTTCAGAATCTTGGCGGACTTGATAAACTGTCCCCTCAGGATAAATACAGATTTGCAAGGCTTGTCAAATCTGCAGAAACTCTCCTTGTCCGTCTGATAGATGAACTTACTGCATCTAAATTTAAGCCTATGGCGTTTGAACTCAGTTTATCACAGGACTCCGAATTTAAACCTCTTGAGATAACAGCTGAGGACGGAAGAAAAATCTCGGTTGGTGGAAAAATAGACCGTGTGGATTCTTATACATCGGAAGACGGAACAGAATATATCCGCGTGGTAGACTATAAAACCGGTACAAAGGAGTTCAGACTTCAGGATGTTCTTTACGGCTTAAATCTTCAGATGCTTGTTTACCTGTGTGCGATGACAGATGATGGGAAATATCTCCCGGCAGGTGTTCTGTATATGCCATCAGCGGTTCCTTATATCAGCGCAAGTAAAAATGATTCCGAAGCCGATATTGAGAAAGAGAGAAACAAAAAACAGGTAATGAACGGTCTTGTTCTCGACAGTCTCGATATTGCCGCAGCTATGGAAGAAAATCTTGAAGGAAAATATATTCCTGCAAAAATGAACAGAGGAAAAACAGCGCTTACAGGCAGTATTGCGAACAAACTCGAATTTGAACTGATTTTCAGTCACATAAGGAAGCTTATTACGGGTATGGCAGATAGTATCATTAACGGCAGAATAATGCCAAAGCCACATCTGAATAAATCCAATTCCTGTAATATCTGTCCGTACACCGCAGTATGTCTCTCTGCAAAGGACGACAACAGTATAGATAAAACATCACTTAATAACAGTCAGGCTCTCGAAATTATGAAAGAAGGTGAAAGCAATGCCGACATGGACTGAAGCACAAAGTAATGCCATTGAGTCAAGGGGAGGAACCGTGCTCGTTTCCGCCGCCGCCGGTTCAGGAAAAACAGCGGTTCTTGTAGAACGTATTATTCAAAGACTCACTGACCCTGATAATCCCATTCGAGCAGATAAACTCCTTGTGGTAACTTTCACAAGAGCAGCAGCTGCTGAGATGAAAGAACGTATAGACAAAGCTTTACGGGAGAGAATAAAAGAGAATCCGTCAGATGTTGCGCTTCGTCGTCAGCAGATGCTCCTGCCTCAGGCGATTATTTCAACCGTGGACAGTTTCTGCTCTAAACTTGTAAGAGAGTTTTTCTATAAGCTTGATATTCAGTCAGACTTCACCATAATGGATGATAAAGTCCAGTCTGAACTTATCAATCAGGCTCTTTCACAGACAATGGATGAGTATTTCTCTTCCGAAGATACCATGCTTGCGGATTATTTCAGTGAAGATAAGAATGACAGAAAATTCTATGATCTGATATTGAAGCTTTACAATTACACCAGCTGTCATATGTTTCCGGAGAGGTGGCTTCAGTCTGTTCAGTCTCTGTATAATCCTGAACTTCCGGCAGGTGAAACCGTTTGGGGTAAGCGAATAATCGAATATGCCAGGGATGAAGCCATGCATTATCTTGAGGTGCTGAGAAATCTTGAAAGAGCTTTGTGTGAAAATCCTGTACTTCTTGAAAAAAGAACCGATCCGATTTCAGAGCTTACAAATGTTTTCGAGAGACTGATTGAAGCGCTTAATTCAGGGGATTGGAACAGTATATCTGCTGTTTTTGATAATCTGAGTTTTATGAAGCTGCCGGCTGTTCGTGGAATGAAAGAGGACAGTCTGAAAATCAGAGCAGACAAAATTATCAAAGATGCCAGGGAAGTTCTGACAAATGACATGAAAAAAATCTTCTGTGATACTGAAGATGTAATCAGAAGTGAAATCAACGCAATGATTCCTGTAATTGTCAGCCTGGATAAACTGGTTGCAAGATTCGCAGAGATTTACGCATCGCTCAAAAGAGAAAAAAACTCAGCAGACTACAGTGATGTAGAACACATGGCGCTGAGCCTGCTGATAGAGAAGACAGAGGATGGATACAGACGCACAGAACTCGCTGAGTCTCTCTCAGAGCGTTTCGATGAAATCATGATAGATGAATATCAGGATACAAATGAAGTTCAGGATGCCATATTTAAGAGTCTTTCAAAAGATGACAGAAACCGATTTATGGTTGGTGATGTAAAGCAGAGTATTTACGGATTCCGTATGGCTATGCCTGAGATATTCCTGGACTACAAACATAGTTTTGCTCCTTTTACAGATAAATATCATGATTATCCGGCGCTTATTAATCTGGACAGAAATTTCCGATCTGGAAAGGATGTAATCGATACAGTAAACTATTTCTTCGGACTGCTCATGAATTCGGAAACAGGTGATATTGACTATACAGGTTCAGAGGAGCTCGTTTTCGGAAGGCCTGACATAGAGTCAACTGAAGCAACAGAAACGTTTATTGATTTTGTAGTGATGGATAATGATATGTCAGATGTCGAAGCAGAATCAAAGCATATAGCCGAGCTTGTGCGAGATACTCTTTCATCCGGTCTTACGGTTGCGGATAATGGCGTCGAGAGGCCTGTCGAGTATAGAGATATCTGCATTCTTCTGAGAAAGTACAATCAGTATGCACAGAATTATGCTGAGGTGCTTAATTCATGCGGTGTTCCTGTTGATGCTGAAATAAATGACAGATTTTTTGAACGACCGGAGATACTTTCTTTCGTTTCCTATCTTCAGGTGATTGATAATCCGGATCAGGATATTCCGCTGGTTTCACTTCTTCTGAGCCCGATTTACGGATTTACAGCCGATGACCTTGCAGAGCTCAGGGTAAACGACAGAAAAACATCTATATATAATTCCATACTGCGCAGCAAAGATGAAAAGTATGATTTGTTTCTTGCGGATATGGAAAAACTTCGACGAATTGCGGCGGTTATGCCTGCCGGAGAATTCATCACTTATCTCTTTGATTCCACAGGATACCTTGATATGGTACGGGCAATGGGTGACGGAGATGCTGCAGTTGCAAACCTGAGAAAACTTCGTGAGTATGCGACTTCATTTGAAAAACAGGGTTATATCGGGATTCAGGGTTTTGTCAGAATAATTAACAGACTTAAAGCGGGAAAAGAAGATCTTAAAGCGGCTGTTTGCGAGAATAATGAGAATGCTGTAAAGCTCATGAGTATTCATGCTTCAAAGGGCCTTCAGTATCCCGTGGTTATTATTGCGGGTTGTTCAAAGCAGTTTCACAGAGAGACATCTGATGTTGTTCTCGACATGAACCTCGGAGTTGGTGTAAGACTCAGGGATACAGAGAGAGGCTTGGCATTTTCAAATATCATCAGAGATTCAATCCTGCTTGAAAATGCAAGAAAAGACCTGTCTGAAGAACTGCGTGTTCTTTATGTAGCCATGACCCGAGCCGAAAAGAAATTAATAATGGTCGGGGCAGTCAAAAAGCTTGATTCGGGTATAAGCGCATTTGTTACCGATGAACCACGTTTTTCGCCATTTGCCGTAAGTCAGGCAAACTCCTATACCGACTGGATGCGTATGTGTGCATTAAGACATCCATGCGCAGAAGAATTCAGGAAAGAAATAGGTTTTGAGGAGAACTGTGTTATTTTCGGTGCACCGAGCATGAAAATCAGGATATGTGAAGTTCCTGAAATCATAATCGAACAGGAGAAGGAAAACGAGCTCTGTACAGAAATAGATCGTGAGCTGCTTTCTTCAATTAAAGAGACATCATCTTTTGTGTATCCACATGCAGGGCTTGGCGAAATTCCTACAAAAGTGACTGCTTCATCATTGTCAGAGTCCACATATGTTCAGCGAAATCTGCCACGTCCGTCTTTTATGGGAGAGAAGGGGCTTTCACCTTCAGAGAGAGGTACAGCATTCCATGCCTATTTACAGTTGTGCGATTTTAAAACCGCCTCGGTTGATCCGCTCTCGGAACTTGACAGACTTCTTTCCGATAACTACATAACATCACGTCAGGCAGATGCCATAGACATAAATCTTGTTAATAAGTTCTTTGGTTCAGAGCTTGGAAAGATGATACTTACAGCTGACAAGGTCTATAAGGAGTGGCAGTTCAGTGTCAATATTCCGGCATCATCACTTCCTATGGAGGTTGTTCCGGAATATGATGATACTCCTGTTTTCATGCAGGGCGCAATAGACTGTATTTTTGAAAGAGACAGTAAACTTTACATCGTTGACTTTAAGACGGACAGAGTAAAAAATGCTGATGAACTTGCCGTTAAATACAAAGTTCAGCTTGGACTATATAAACAGGCCCTCGAGATGATAATGGAAAAAGAAGTCAGCGAATGTCATGTGTTCTCTTTAAGATTGGGAACTTCTGCTTTAGTAGAGTTTTAACTTGACATGAACATAAATAAAGACTATTATTTAGGTAGGATTTTTC
>JAUNDK010000092.1 GCA_030526115.1 Clostridia bacterium | reverse complement strand
GGAAAGAATTTCTATTATGATGCTTTCGAGAAAATGCCCGATAAAGACGAGAACGGAAAATTATCTATCGTTGAGGATAACAAACGCTGCATAAAAAAGTGTGACGGAAACGGCAAAACCCTGAAGGAAATTGAAGAAGAAGAGATGAAATAACAGTAAAGCGCTTTCTGCCGAAATGGTAGAAGGCGCTTTTTCAATTATGTAATAACCTCAATGCCGAGTTTTTTCGCTTCTGCAATTGTATCCATGGTTGCCGGGTGTCCTGTACGGGTAACGGCAATAAGACGACTGCAGTGTTTCAGCATCCATTCTTTTCTGAGGTTCGCTGCCTCGGGATGATATTCACTGCAAATATATTTTACAAGATCGGCACCGTCAAGAATTTCTCTGTATAAAGCCCGGGCTTCATTGGACCAGTTTTTTTCAAATCCCGGGTATGGAACCGCCGCTATCAGACGAATGCTGTCATTCGACAGTTTTTCTTCCAGAACAGTTTTCGCCGCAAGCAGATCGGTTCCCTGTTTCATTCCGGTAATGAAAGTGGTGTATCCCGATTTAATCGCCATTCTGATATTTGCATCAAGGATAAACCCGGCAAGCATATAGTCAACACGACCGGAAAATGTAAGCGGACCGGCAAAGCAGCATCGATGTAAGCGAAGTTCTTCTTCTCTGTTCATAAATACTCCTTAATATTCACTATCTTTTAATCTTTCTGAAAAACCTGCTGTCATGTTCCATGGGGCTTTTAATATCATAACCCAGCCTGTTCATCTCATTAATCTTAATGAGAAGCAGATTTTCATCCACACCGAGTACCTGTGCCATGCGAAATATATCAAGACCATCTTTTGCCAGAGAATAAACTTCGTCAGAGGGAAGAAGTATGTGTGATGCAAAGGCATTAGCCTCATATTCCGTTGTATCTTTGGCATCGAAAAGAGTTAACTCCTTAAAAGCCTTACCGACTTTAGCTTTATCTCTGTGACGCTGGTCATGCCCGATTTCATGAGCGACAACCATGTTACGCAGGTTTCCCTGTAATGATTTATTTATGAAAATCAGACGATGATTCCACCGAAATGTATACATTCCAAGTAATTCTCCGAGCGATTCCTCACGATACAACCATATACCGAGTTCTTCCGCAATGTGTTCAGCACTTCGGGTTTTGCACTGTTTTACAAGCTCATCAGCCTGTTTGAAAATTTCATAGGACTCCAAATGCAAC
This sequence comes from Clostridia bacterium, assembly GCA_030526115.1. GTDB lineage: Bacteria > Bacillota > Clostridia > Oscillospirales > Acutalibacteraceae > SIG603. Next base: position 5,224 of record JAUNDK010000092.1, on the reverse strand, counting down.
ACCTCCATTCCAAGTATACCATAGGGGTATGTCCAAAAAAACTCCCAGGGAATTAATCCTCTTTGAGATACTTCTTGGGGGTGTATTTTTTATTGTCTGCCTTACAGTCGAAGTATGCTTTCTGAAGGGCAATCATGACTGCATCCATGTCATGCTCGGAAAGTTCTCCGCCGGCAAACATACCGGAAAGCTCTGCAACCAGTTCTTCTGCCTGTCTTTTACCACGGCTGCCGTACTGTTCTGCCGCACTTGTGATAAACTCCTCATCCTCAGTTAAGAGGTAGTTTATGTCACAGTCCAGAGCTTCTGCGAGCCTGCCGTATACTTCACGCTTTTTGGGGTATCTGCCATCCTGTTCGTATCCGAGGTAAGTACGCTTGGAAACACCGATGATTTTTCCGACCTGTTCCTGTGTTAATTTTTTTTCTTTTCTTAAATATCTGAGTTTTTCTCCGAACTTCATGTTTTCCTCCTTGTTGCATAAGTGAATTTATTTTGCACTTAGCTATTGACAGGCGAATTTTGTTTGCATATAATATAGAACATAAACGAAACTATCTTGCGTTAATAATACTATCAGTTGCGCACTTTGTCAATAGGTGAAATTAAGTTGCTGATATTTCGCAAAAGGAGGTGCAAGGATAATTTTTGGATACAGCGGAAGTAAAGAATATTTGAGAAGTTGTTACGGTTAACGAACGGAGGACAGCTTTATGAGCGAAAAGGAAATTGTTATGGCAAATAAGGTGAAGGCGATTACCGACAAAGGCGGACAGGCCGAGGTAAAGCTGGACAGAAACGGAGATTATGTAATTTACGAGGTAAACAAAAAGAAACTTTAAACTGAATATATGGTCGGATGAAGAGGCATCCGGGAACGGCTAAGAGGAGCCAGAATGACACGAGGGATTCGTGCGTTCTGGCTCTTTTTTATTTTTTCAGAAAACCGTAAGATTTCTCATCTTCACAAGGCTACATAGTGAAAGAATACTGCTATTTATCAGAAACTTCCGTGATATCGGTCCTGTACTGCCCAAGAGATAAGTAGCAGAAAAATTATCATTAATCCCGGAAAAGATACTTCAAAAAACCCTTTGGAAGATAGGGACCTATTTAAGGACAGAGCATAAATGTATGAAAGCTGATATGGAACCACTAAACACAGTGATTCCATCTGAGTTTTCAATACTCTACACAAATACATATTCCACCGGAGTGACGTCCGAAGGTGGGGTACATCATTACAAAATAATTTTACAGCCACACGGCGGTGAAAGAAGCGTAATGAGGTACCCTCGGCTTCTCATACCCATTTTGCCGGGGTGTCACTCTTTCCATGGTTCTTCCTCTGCCACAGTGGCAGAAAGGGAAAACTATGGCAATCAGAGACAACAGCTACCGCAACTTCAACAATCGTAAATCCTTCAACGGAGCTCCTTTATTACCGGGAGAGATTCTTGTGCCTGTTTTACTGAATAAGGAGATGAGAGACACACTTAAGCCGTTGGGATTTGACCCGGAAAACGCTGAAACCTGGACTCTTCCGTATTCAGGTAAAAAGCTTAAGGTGGCATTTGTACCTGCACAGGATACAACGGGAGTGATGGATGTAGCAATTAAGCATTTTAACGGGGAGGTTAAAAGGGAGTTGGATTATGTGGATTTAGGTCATGAAGATGATGTCCTGTCTTTAGACTCGATTCTCGATTATGCCCTGGACGAGGATAAGAGAGGATTTGACCCGACAGGTTCTACTGAAGCTGAAGATATAGCGGAGCTGGAGTTAGCTCTTGATATGCTTATTGATGAGCTTTCAGATGCGAAGGGAATTGACGGAGCTATCTTCAAACTCCACGCAGAAGGATACACCAAGAGAGAGATTATCTCCAAAGTGGATATCGGCAAAGGCAAATCCCGGTCTTATGAGTACATCAATAAGGTGATTGAACGTGCCGTGGATCTGTACGATAAGAAATACAGATAAGACATAAGAAGTCGGCGTAGGAAATGAAAACTCCTGCGCCGATATTTTTAATCCTTCTTATAAAAATCAGTCACATATCCATCAGCCCTCAGGAGTATTCCCTCAAACCACTTCGGAACCCTTGCCATCTGCCTGCAGACTTCCTCGAGGGAGACTTCCTCACGACATTCAATGATGAGTTCATCGTGAACGTGTCCGCAGATGAAGCAGTGGGAGAGGGTCTTCATGGCGTTCATCAGGAGGTCTCTGCTGATGGCCTGAACAATGTTCTCCACGAACTTCGGCCCGTAGCTCTCGAGACGCTCCCACTTCTTCGTGGCACCGATGCCCTCATAAGTGACGGACTCGCCTCCAAACCTGTTCTCGCTGATTCTTGGTTTGACGTAACAGAGCTTACGCCCTGAAGGAAGAAGAATAAACAGCATTCCGCTCCTGCACTCGAACCTCAATCCGTGTGTTTCCTGTGGGGTTCCTGTCTTGATTGCTGTCTTAACAGCTTCATCAACAGCCCACCAAAGGCGGACGATGTTAGGGTTTGATTCACGCCATGCTGTTACAAGGGGCCGGAGTTCTTCTTCCTGAAGTCCCATATCCAGGGCACCCATGGCTTTGAGAGCACCGACAGAGCCGCCATATCCAAGGGCGAGTTCCGCTATTTTACCTTTCTGTCTTAAGTGTCCGTTGATGCCATGCTTCTCAACAGGCACACCGAACATTTTTGAAGCCGAGGCACAGTATATGTCTCCTCCGTTTCTGAACACATCACTTCTCCATGTTTCACCTGCGAGGTGGGCTATAACCCTGGCCTCAATAGCAGAGAAGTCAGCGACATAGAATCTGTAGCCTTCCTTGGGAATGAAAGCTGTTCTGATGAGCTGGGAGAGGGTATCGGGGATGTCATCATAGAGTAACTCTATAGCTTCGTAGTTACCCTGACGTACGAGTTCTCGAGCTTCTGCAAGGTCCTCCATGTGGTTCTGAGGGAGGTTTTGAAGCTGGATTAAACGCCCCGACCATCGCCCGGTACGATTGGCCCCGTAAAACTGAAACATTCCTCGTGCTCTTCCATCAGCACATACAGCATTCTGCATGGCCTGATATTTTTTTACGGAGCTCTTTGCCAACTGCTGACGAAGGGAGAGAACCTCTGTCATGTCCTCCGGAGCGGATTTAATCAGTTCTGCAACAGCCTTTTTCCCAAGGGTTTCTGTTTCGATACCTCTGTCAAATAGCCAAGCCCTGAGTTGCATTACGGAGTTCGGATTCTCAAGACCTGTTAAAGACTTAACTCTGTCTGAAATAACAGATTTTGATTTCTCATCAAATGCGATGGCATTTTCCACAAGCTCCATGTCGAGGGCTATTCCTCTGTCGTTTATCTGCTGGTCGAGGTGGTACTCATCCCAGATGAAGTCGGGAACAGGGTAGTTTTTCAGCTTCTCCTTGATGCCCATCTCGGTTTCGACATCACGGATGTTATATGACTTGAACAGCTCCCACTTGTCAGGGACATGTTTGGGAAGATTTCTCGTTCTTCCACAGTTGCTGATAGTCGGCTTGCAGGGAACGCAGAAGTAGCGGATGAGGTCTTTGCCTTCCTTCATCTTCTGCTTGTCGAGGCCAAGCACAGTGCCTGCTCCTTCAAGACTGAGGGGAAGTCCCATGTAAGCCGACCATACCATACTGCATCGCCATGACTCGGGATTCAGATAATTCCCGAAACTATCTCCCGGAACTCCGTATGATCTGAAAATCTCAGGGTGATGTTTACGAAGCCATGCTGAAATGCAAATGCGCTCGAATGAAGCATTAAAAGCCCACTTGATAACATCATCATCAACGAGGGCAAGTAATAGCTCTCTCGGAAGTTCCTCGCCCTTGGCAAAATCATAGACCTTAACAGGCCCTCCATTGACTGAAACGGCAAAGAGAAGTATCCCGAAATTTGGTGATTCGCTGTACTTATAAACACCGCATTTTCCGAGGTCGTAGTCGGAATACGATTCAATGTCGATTGAGATTTCTCTTATTTCTTCCATAGTTATACTCCACAAAGAGGAGGCAGCGGGGAAATCCGCCGCCTCAGGTTGTTGTCATTGGTTGTCAGTTAATCAGTCGAGGAAATCGTCTGTGTCCTCGGTTGCGAAGTCATCCTCAGCTCTCGGCTTACCTCCGAGGGGTTCTCCGTCACGAATCTTCTGCAGGTTGTTGAGTCCGCAGGCAATACCCTTGTTACCATTGCTGTTGAAAGCATAGAAGTTGACGGAAGCTCTGCCGTATACACCGGAGTAGACCTCGCTTCTCTCGAAGATAGGCTGTCTGTCGGCATCTACGATTCCCGGCTGAGTCGGGGAGTTGGCGTTGATGAAGTAGCAACCCCTGTAGGCCTCGTCATCAGGTCTCTCTCTGTCACCGTCACGGAGTGGTGTCTTGATGAGGTCGAGGGCAGGTACGAACTTTCCGTTGCCCTTGAGCTTGGACTCACCCTCGTGGTAAGCCGCCTCGATCGCCGCACGGACTTTTCTGACTGTCTCTGTGTCTGACTTTGGAATGATGAGGGAAACACTGTACTTCGGTGTTCCTCCGTTGATGCTCTTGGCATCCCAGACGTTTGCGTAGCTCCAGCGTGTGTCAGGTCCTGTGATAACCTTACATGGGTTTAAAAATTTTGACATAGTGTTGTCCTCCTTAATTTTCATTGAAATCTGTTGTTGCCAAGTCCATCGGTGGGCAGTTAAGCCACCTGTGGGAAGCAGAAGCGGAGAGACGTGCATGGGCGCTCATGTTATCTCCTCCAGATCCGCCATCAGAGCAGGGTAGTCAGACTCTTTGATTTCCGAAAGTTTTGAAGCTCCGTACTTTGTGATGAGTTCCTTTACTCTGTCTGTAAATCCCTCTCTTGATTTCTGGGAAAATGCCTGTCTGACTTCTGTAAAGCTATATGCCTTAACAGACTCAGCTGGCTTAGTTTCTTCTTTTACAGGCTGCTCGGGTATCTCTTCCTGAGGTTTAACTTCCTCCGTAACTTCGGCTGTATTGCTTTCAGCTGAAAGGAACATCGACTTTAATTCCTTTACAGCACCGAGGAGTTTCTCGGCACTCTTTGCCGCTGATTTGAGAGACTTCACGTAGTCATCTCCTGCCCTGATGATATCATCAAAGGTCATCTCGCATTCTTTTACTCTGCTCACTTTTCTTTACCTCCGTTTTCCATTTCTTTTCTGAGTTTCTTCGCCAGTA
>JAUNDK010000091.1 GCA_030526115.1 Clostridia bacterium | reverse complement strand
TATTGCATATCATTTAAAAAGTTGAAATACACGAATTTCTGTAGTATAATTATAAAATCTATAATTTATTAATATATATTCATTATGATTTTAATATAGTTTATTTACGGAGCTTTTATGCAGAATAGCGGTTACAGACGAATAGCAAGTATATCATTTATTTTTGTACTTATAAGTATCGTGCTTTCTACGGTACTTGCAATGTATTCAATGCGGCGTATGAATATCCTTCTTGCCGCAAGAATTCACGATAAGATAAACAATGACCTCACCGAACCCATTATGGCGGCAAAAACCATGGCGAACAACGCTTTCCTGTATTCATTCCTCGAGGACGAAGATTCCGTCGGTGACGAAGAGGCATGTGTAGAAGAGATGAAGTATTATCTGAAAAACCTCAAATCAGGTTTGAAGTATGATTCCGTGTTTGTCGTCTCTGAAAAAACGCACAGATATTACACCGATAACGGTCTGAACAAAATAGTCGACCCCGAAAATGATCCTCACGATATATGGTATTCACTTTTCCTTGAGAAGAACAAGGAATATGATCTCGATGTAGACTCAGATGAAGTGAACAACAATGTCTGGACGGTCTTTGTAAATGCAAGGGTTGAATCCAAAGGAGAACTTCTCGGCGCCTGTGGTGTAGGTGTTAAGATGACAAATCTTCAGGATCTCCTCTATGGTTACGAGAAAGAATACGGTGTAAAGGTCAATCTGATAGACTCCAAATGTCTTGTACAGGTTGACACAGACGAGATAAACATAGAAAATTCCTATCTTGATGCCATACCGATAAGCGCAAAGGACAGCAACGAATATATTTACAACCAGGGAAAGAAAGAATTCTCTGTAAGCAAGTATATCGAAAACCTTGGATGGTATCTGGTTATTCAGAGTACCAACAATCGCCTGAACGATGAATTTTCAGTGGTTATTATTCTCAACGGCGGACTGTTTATCATAATGGTTATGGCTTTCTTCTTTGCAAACCATGTAACACGCAGACACACATCACTGCTTCTGTCTTCTTCTTATGTGGATGAGCTCACAGGTCTTCAGAACCGCAGAGCCTACGAAGAAAACATTTCAGCTCTTACAAAGAATGTGCTTCCGAATGACTTTGTTTTCGTCACAGCGGATGTAAACGGACTTAAAGAGGTAAATGATAACCTGGGGCATTCCGCAGGTGACGAGCTCATCAGATCTGCCGCAGAGTGCCTTAATTCCACTTTCGGTAATTTCGGTGATGTTTACAGAATAGGCGGCGATGAATTCTCAGCCATACTTCATATTTCCGATGACGAACTGGAAAAAGCATATTCAGGACTTCTCGAAAAAACAGGAAACTGGCACGGAAAGATGATAGATGAAATTTCTGTTTCAGTAGGTTATGTTCCACGCTGGGAGGCCCACGATATGTCTCTGAGTGAGATGATTCAGGAGGCAGATATACGAATGTATAAAGCCAAGAAAATCTATTATTCCCAGAAGGGAAGAGACCGCAGGGTCACAAGAGATTAAATAATTAAGAGATACCGCATTGGAAACGGTATCTCTTTTTTTATAGTTTTTATTCAAAAATTCTATATAAGATATTTCGTAGCCATTGTAAATGCACCAAGTATAATCAGTACTATGCCAATTACTTTGTTGAGTTTTCTGATTTCACACCGGTTGGCAAATTTTGCGCTCATAATTGCGGATATAAGACACGCAATAACCGTAACTGTCATGGGGATGGGATGGAATTCGGCACCCATGAAAAGATGGCTCACAGCGCCCACAAGGGCAACAAAGCACATAATCAGGGTTGATGTTCCAACAGCAACTTTCAGATTGTATCCAAGCAGAAGAGTGAATACCGTAAGCATCAGTATTCCGCCACCGCTCCCCGTGAATCCGCACACCCAACCTATTCCGAGTCCGCATATCATGGCAAGAAAAGTTTTTGATGTGGCATTACCGGAAGCAGAGAGACTTTTGGCATCCTCGCCTCCTGTCATAGGTTTTATCAGGAATTTTATTCCGAGCGAAACAGTAGTAATCATGGCAATAAGCCCCAGACCACCCGGTTGTGCCTGATTGAACAGGAAACCGCATCTGCTTCCCACAGCTGTTCCGATGAGAGCTGTGGAGCCTACCATCAGTCCTCTTTTTAAATCAATATTTCCGTTTTTTCTGTATGTGTTTGCAGTGAGCAGGCTTGCGAGAACATCTGCCGCAAGGGCAACGGTAACCGCATCGTAACTGTCCCAGCCACATACACCGACAAGTAACGGAGTAATTATTACTGCGGCGGAAAGACCGGCAAGACCTGTTACAAGACCTGCTCCGATTCCGGCAATAAGATAAATAACCCAATACATAGTATCACCTCTGAAAAAGTATATATGATTTTATCAGATAAATATGAACAAATAAACAGTCAGCCAAACATTTTGACAGCTGCTGTCTTTTTGTTTGGTTTTTATGGTATTTAAAATGGGAGTATACTATAATATCAGAGAAAGGAGTGAAGCACCATGAAAAAACTATTACCGTTAATATTTGTTTTGATAATGATTACGGCCTGTTCGGCACCAAACAAAAAGACAGAAGAAATGTCTTACCGCCGGATAAGCATGGAAGAAGCCGCTGAGATGATGCAAAGCGACAGCACCTTCATTATTGTGGATGTGCGCCGTTCCGATGAATTTGCAGAGGGTCATATTCCAAATGCCATAAACATCCCCAACGAAAACATAGGGGAAGAGGAAATACCCGATTTGCCTGATAAGAACCGGATAATAATGGTATATTGTCGTAGCGGAAACCGCTCAAAACAGGCCTCGGAAAAGCTTGTTAAACTTGGATATACAAATGTTATTGAGTTCGGTGGGATTATGGACTGGAGCGGAGAAATCGAGAAATAATCAGGAAATGCCTTGCCCAAACATTTAGGCAGGGCATTTTTACTGTCAAAATGTTTGGTTAATGGAAAAAACAGACTGTCAATTAGTTTGGTCTGCTGTTTATGACTGTCTTTTTGTTTGGTTAAGTACATAATCAACTGTCAAAAAGTTTGTTTTATTTAAGAAATCACTGTCTGAATGTTTGGTTTATTAAATGTTTACTGACTTTATGTTTGGTTCAGGCAGGATTTTACTGTCATTTTGTTGGAGCAGTGAAATTTCTCATGTGAGAAATTTTGCAGGAATTTTGCATCTTTTCATCAATGGGGTAAAGAAAGAGCGAATCAGAGTGGAATCTGATACTTATAAGACATGAAATATGAGATAGCCAAACAAAAAGACAGCTGTTTACATTTATTAATGTCAAAATGTTTGCTTAATAATATTAATACAGAGTTCGACTGTCAAAAAGTTTGGTATTGTGGCCACTTTACTGTCAATTAGTTTGGTTTGCATATAACAGACTGTCAAAATGTTTGTTCTTCGCTGTCAAAATGTTTGGATGTTGCAGAAACAGAGTTTTTTGGCAGTTCAGTCTCGTAAATACTTTATTTATTCTATAATTGTGGTATAATTATCATTTAGAACAGAAAAAGAAGGCCTTGTATTTATGGGGTGAGATTAATGAAAAGATATTCTTTTAAGACGGAAAATTATGTAATAAATGAAAATTTCGAACTGGTGAACTTTAACCGACAGGCCAAGGAAAGATACCCTGAAATGGAACTTGGTCAGTATTGTTACAAGGCAACTACGGGCAGAGACCATCCATGCAGAAACTGCCCCCTTTATAATGGTTCGGGTAAAAGTGAGGTCAGCTATTTCGATCCGGTTACCAAGCAGATGATGCTGGCGGTATTCTCGGATATCAGCGATAATCGCTATGCTGTTTCATGCCATCCGTTTGAGGCAGACGGCTTAAGCCTTTTCCGTAAACTGGGAAGTGACCGTAATAAAATCGATGATTTCATGTCAATAGATTCAGGCAGTATCGGTGTAATAGGCGGTTACTGTGAGCCGGGCTTCCCGCTTTGCTATGTGAACGATCAGATGATAGAAATGCTCGGCTATGACAGCACGGAAGATTTTGAGCAGGGTATAAACGGTATGGTTGCCGGTACGATATACCACGAGGATATGCCTCAGGTTGCCGAAGCACTAGGTACAGATTTCCGTGAGGGCCAGAAGTATGAAATCTCATACAGAATGGTAAGAAAAGACGGATCCCTCTTCTGGGTACTCGACAGAGGAGAAATAATCAAAACCAATGATAATCGTCTTGCAATAATCAGTGTATGTCTCGATTTAACCGGAGTAAATTCCATGCTTGAAGAGAGGGAGAGAAAGCAGAAGGCTGTCCATGCCAAGGATAAAATTCTCTCCGATATTGCAAAATCTCTTTATGGCTATAACCTTAATGTAAATCTCAACACGGGTAAATATACTCTTATTGCGGGATCGGGCATGGAAGACGTAGTCGAACTGCTCAGAAGTACTGATGAATACAGCGAGGCATGCAGAATTCTTGCAGAACACACAGAGGCAGGTCAGGTTGAGAGAATGGACAGTCACTTTGACCTTGAGCACCTCAGAATGCAGAAGTACAGAGAGGGATATATCGGACGTGAGGAATATCTGTTCATAATGAACGGCAAATCCCGCTGGTTTGAAGTAAACGGATTCATCGGTGTGGATGATGACGGAAATCCGACAGCCAATGTTCTCGGAAGAGATGTGACAGATTTACATAATGCAGCAGAATCACTGACAAAACTCCAGGTTGCAGAGGCGGCAAATGAAGCAAAATCCGCGTTCCTTTTCAATATGTCCCACGATATCAGAACACCTATGAACGCCATAATCGGTTTCACAGAGCTGATGAAAAAGCACCTTGATGATAAAGAGCTCATAGAAAGATATCTCGGTAAAATAGAAACAGCAAATGAATTTCTGCTTTCACTTATCAATAATGTTCTTGAACTTGCTAGAATAGAAAGCGGAAAGGAATATCTTGATGAAAATCCGCATTTTGCGCCGGGATTCATCAGTCAGATTATGGATTTTATGGAACCTCAGATGGAAAAGAAAGGTCTGAGCTTTATTTACACAACAAATCTCATTCATAAGAATGTATTCTTCGATGATACAAAAATCAGAGAGATATTCCTGAATATCATAGGCAATGCGGTAAAATATACCCCCGATGGTGGAAGTGTGACTGTATCTGTGGAAGAAATTCCATGTGATAAGGAAGGAACAGCTCTGTATAAGACAATAATATCAGATACAGGAATCGGGATGAGTGATAAATTCCTGCCACATCTTTTTGATGAGTTTGTCAGAGCCCAGAACACAACCGACAGCGGCATAGAGGGTACAGGACTTGGTATGCCGATAGTAAAAAAGCTTGTGGACCTTATGCACGGCACTATAGAAGTAGAGAGTGAACCGGGCAAAGGAACAACTTTCACTCTTTTAATTCCACACAGAATTGCAGAGAATACTATAACCGAACAGATTGACAGTAAAAAGAGTGTGGATTTAAGAGAATTTGCCGGCAGACGCATACTTCTCGCAGAGGATAATGAGCTCAATGCGGAAATTGCAATGAGCATACTTGAAGAAAACGGTTTCGTTGTTGAACATGCAGTAAACGGTGTGATGTGCGTTAATAAGCTGGAGAAATCCGAGCCTGGCTATTATGATCTTATTCTCATGGACATTCAGATGCCTGATATGAATGGATATGAGGCTTCAAGAAGAATAAGAAATCTGAATGACGAATATAAATCATGCATTCCGATTATCGCCATGACAGCAAATGCCTTTGAAGAAGACAGAAAACATGCTTTTGAAGCGGGAATGAATGCTCACCTTGCAAAGCCCATCGACATACAGGAATTACTCACTGCGCTGAGTATGGCGCTGAATTAACAGGGTGCAGATAAAAAGCTAAAAACTTAATTCCCCGGAGGCTTTCCGTTTGATAATGACGGTAAGTCTTCCGGGGAATTTCTGCGTTTGTGGGGAAAGCGGTAAGTCTGACAGAGTAACCGTGAGGTCTTCAGATATTTTATGTACGTTAAAAAACTGTTACAAGTCCTCTGTTACAAGCTTGTTCAGGATTGTAACAGGGAGTCTTGTAACACATCAGACCCTCATCAATAAGCCGTTTTTTACCCATAATGATACAAGTGTTACAAGATTCTCTATATAAGCGCTAAATACAGTTAATTTCTAATAAATATATATAAATATACGTGTATATATGCGCGTATAGGGAATTTTCGTAACTTGTAACGGAATTTGTAACACCCATCTATGATGAGGATGTGGACGGAAGGAAAACAGATTCTGCCGGTAGCCGGGGAAACTCAGGTTTTTGTATAAAAATATACATTTCATATAAGAAGAAAATGGCATAATATCCGCAAAATTGTGGAATTTTTGAATTGTATATTACAAAACATTGTGATATAATCGACTAAGGTATGATAATGTATTCG
>JAUNDK010000015.1:38434-39393 GCA_030526115.1 Clostridia bacterium | reverse complement strand
CAGGAAGGATATAAACATGTTAGAAAAGCTCAAAACAATATTGGGCGATGCCTATTCCGAGGAAATCGACAAGACCGTAAGTGGAGAAATGAGTTTTTACTTATAATCTATAAATCCTCCTTGATAAAAATACAAAAAGGCTGTATAGTAATATATATAGTTTGCAAACTTTTAACAACACAGATAACATTATTGTAACAGGGAAAGTGTATAAAAATGTTAATTTCATTAAAAGAATACTGCCTTAAGCACGGCAAGGATCCTGCAACAGGCAGACAGAGAGTAGCCCGAGGGGCTTTCAAAACAGCCGTCAAGCTGGGCCGTGACTGGTTCATCGAAGAGGATGAGCCGTGGGTAGATAACCGTAACGGAACAAACTCAAAGAGATGGAAAACCGAAAAGAAAATCTATCTTGATTTAAAATCTGAGAATTGCAATGAGAGTATGGAAGTTCATTCCTTGGAAGAGATGTCAAAACAGATTATGGAGTTTTGCTCAAAGGAAGATGTGGAAGAGGGTACAGTTACAATAACCTTCAAAAAATAAAATTTCTTCTTGACATTTCAGAATTATCTGATATAATAATCACTGTTCGGTGAAAACACCGACTGAATATTGCGGAATTGTGTAAGGGTAGCACAGCAGACTCTGACTCTGTATGTCTGGGTTCGAATCCTAGTTCCGCAGCCAAAGCCTCGACTTCAAGTCGGGGCTTTTTTTACAAAACAAAATCATGTAAGAAGGTTAAAGGGTATGGAAGATAAAGAAAAAGAAACCGGTCTGTTTGGAAAAATAAAATCTGTTTCTCCGATAGTGATAGCAGTACTGGTCATGTTCCCGTTATTGTATTACAGACTTAGTGACGGATCCCCCAAATTACGAATTATCACGGTACTGATTTTTATGTGTACATATTCATTGACGGTTTTTCTTGATGGTAAAATTCAGAAAAGCAGTCT
>JAUNDK010000015.1:19285-38424 GCA_030526115.1 Clostridia bacterium | reverse complement strand
ATATCTTTTGAAATACCTGATGTATTTCCTGATGTTTTTCCTGACGTTTACACCAATGATTCTGGGTGAAGATTTGGAACTTCACGGAACATTAAGCTTTGAGGAGATTAAAACCAATCTGAGTATTATATTTGGCGTTTCGCTGGTAGGCTCCGCTGTTTTTCTGGTAAAAATGTTTCTTGATGAAGATGATGAAGAGAAAAGTGACAGCGATTCCGAAGAAACTGCTGATGAAAAGAAAACAGAAGAATAAAGAAGTTTTCGGGTGGTCTGAATTTCAGGCCGCCTTTTTGTTTTGTAAAGCAACTCAGATAATATATGCTTTAAGTTTAATTCCAAAAAGAGTATAATATTCACATCTTATCAAAAGGGGAGTTCAAATTGAAAACAGTCGATCTGGTAATTACCGCACCCCATGTCTATACCATGGCAGGCGAAGGTGTGGGATATATGTCCTCAAAGGCAATAGTGATTGAGGGTTCAAAAATATATGATATAGTCGATATCGATAAATGGCAGGATATGTACAAGGCGGAGGAAGTTCTCGATATGAGCCACCACATTCTTCTGCCCGGATTCATCGATGCCCACATGCATACGGGAGATAATATCCTTCGTGGCCTTGCCCAGGATACAGGCCTGTGGATGATGTACGGCCTCATGCCTTTCGCAAATGTCACAACTCAGGCGCAGAAAGATATTGGCGTTCCTGCGGCTTTAATAGAGGCGATAAAGGCAGGTACAACCACCACAGGTGATTATATGTACAATATGGATGCCTCCACTGAGTTCGTAAAGAAATCAGGCATGAGGGGTAACCTCACATATATGATGCGCTCCGCAAAGTTTAAGACCTATAAGCCCGGTGAACTGTATGAGTTTGACAAAAAGCAGGGCGAGGAAAGCTTCAATGCCTGCCTCGACTACTACCATAAGTGGAACGGCTACGACGGCGGAAGAATAAAAGTTCTCTTCGGTCCTCAGGGTCCCGACTTTCTAAGCCTCGATGAACTGATGAGAATACGAAAGGCTGCAAAGGAGCTCGGCACAAAAATTCATATGCATACCCAGCAGGGCGACAGAGAAACATACCAGATTGTAAGCCGTTACGGCAAAAGACCCACAGCACTGCTTAAAGATATGGGCTACCTCGATGAAAGTCTGATTGCGGTTCATCTCACAGACTGTACCGACGAAGAAGCCGAGACTATCGCAAAGAGCGGTGCATCCATGATAGTGTGCCCTGGTTCCATTGGAATAATAGACGGCGTGGTATGCCCATCCATTGCGTTCCAGAATGCAGGCGGTAATGTCGCCCTCGGTTCCGATCAGGCGCCCGGTAACAACTGCCACAATATTTTCAACGAGATGAAGAACATCTGCCTGTTCAATAAGCTGAAAGCACAGAACCCTGAGGTCATGCCTGCATGGAAAGCTTTGAGAATGGCAACAATTGAGGGAGCAAAGGCAATAGGTCTTGGTGATGAAGTGGGATCTCTTGAAATTGGCAAACAGGCTGATATCATTGCGGTGGATTACATGCGCCCATCCATGCTTCCGATTTACACAAAGCCTATGCGCAATATGGTTCCCAACCTTGTTTACAGCGCAAGGGGAGATGAGGTTGTTCTCTCGGTGGTTGCGGGTAAGATAATCATGAAGGACAGAAAGCTTGTCAATATAGATGAGACAGAGTACCTCTCTAAGATGAGTGAGTGTCCCGATGTTATCGGAGAACTCGCAACACCTGAATTCCTTTCAATTAACGGAACAAACGCAGGTTTTATGAGGGAAGATAAACTGTAATTATATGGGACCGTGTTTTCGGTCCCTGATTTTTTTGAAAAAACTCTTTACAAATCAAAAACTATCTGATATAATCAGTACCGTTGTGAGACAACAAGCGAAATTCGCTGGTGTAGCTCAGTTGGTAGAGCAGCTGATTTGTAATCAGCAGGTCAGGGGTTCGAGTCCGTTCACCAGCTCCACAAACAAGTCGATATTATATCGGCTTTATAATTTGGAAGAGTTCCCGAGTGGCCAAAGGGGGCAGACTGTAAATCTGTTGCGTCATGCTTCGGTGGTTCGAATCCACCCTCTTCCACCAGAAAAAGCACTTACTTCGGTAAGTGCTTTTTCAGTTAAATCCGTCTTTCAGACGGGTGAAATAACTTCGTTGTGAAATTCATCTTTGATGAGTGAAATTGCCTTCGGCAGTTAAGGAGACGGATTTTATTTCACTGAAACCGCAGGTTTCAATTTCACACTTGGCGACAGCCAAGTATTTCACAATTACGCAAGTAATTATTTCACTGAACATTATCCCCAAAAATCAGATCAGAAATAATTTCCACAAAACCCAAAAATAATTGTTGACAAACAAAACATCATCTGATATAATCACTATTGTTGTGAGACAACAAAGCGAAATTCGCTGGTGTAGCTCAGTTGGTAGAGCAGCTGATTTGTAATCAGCAGGTCAGGGGTTCGAGTCCGTTCACCAGCTCCACAAACAAGTCGATATTATATCGGCTTTATAATTTGGAAGAGTTCCCGAGTGGCCAAAGGGGGCAGACTGTAAATCTGTTGCGTCATGCTTCGGTGGTTCGAATCCACCCTCTTCCACCAGAAAAGACAAGTCGAAAGGCTTGTCTTTTCATTTTATATCCGACAGGATATAAATTTCACTGAAACCGCAGGTTTCAATTTCACACTTGGCGACAGCCAAGTATATCACATTTGCGTCAGCAAATATTTCACTAAAGATTATCTTCAAATCATATCAGATCTGAAGATGCTGTATTTCACTCACAAAATAACTTTTCAAAAATCCAAAAATAATTGTTGACAAACCAAACATCATCTGATATAATCACTACTGTTGTGAGACAACAAAGCGAAATTCGCTGGTGTAGCTCAGTTGGTAGAGCAGCTGATTTGTAATCAGCAGGTCAGGGGTTCGAGTCCGTTCACCAGCTCCACAAACAAGTCGATATTATATCGGCTTTATAATTTGGAAGAGTTCCCGAGTGGCCAAAGGGGGCAGACTGTAAATCTGTTGCGTCATGCTTCGGTGGTTCGAATCCACCCTCTTCCACCAGAAAAAGCACTTACTTCGGTAAGTGCTTTTTCAGTTAAATCCGTCTTTCAGACGGGTGAAATAACATAGTTGTGAAATTCATCTGCGATGAGTGAAATTGCCTTCGGCAGTTTAGGAGACGGATTTTATTTCACTGAAACCACCAGGTTTCAATTTCACATTCAGCGTAAGCTGGATATATCACATTTGCATCAGCAAATATTTCACAATTATGCAAGTAATTATTTCACTAACATATATTTTCCCAATAACATCAGATTTGATAAGAAACGGGTTCGGCTCACACTTACTTCGGTAAGTGCTTTTTTTATATTTTGGGGGTAAATGTGTAATAATGCTATTGACAATTACATAATATAATATAATATAATATATTCTTATGCGATTTTTGTATTCGGGCGGGAAAGAAAAATGAAAAGATATTCACTTTTTTTCGGTGCTTTTGTATTTATTATAATAAGTATATGTATCAGCGGTATTTCCGCATCCGCCGAAACCTTAACCATGCCTGTTACAAGGGGAGAGATAACGGTCGACAGACAGATTTATCCCAAAAGATATTGTTATACGGGCACTCAGATAAAACCGGTTGTCAGAATAAAAAATATGAGCACGGGAAGATATCTTTTGCCTGACAAAGATTTCACCGTAAGTTATCGTAATAACGTGAAAATAGGACGTGCGTCCATCCTGATTAACGGAATAGGAAACTATACAGGTTCATGCACAAGATATTTTAATATTGTTCCTGGTAATACATCAATCGTAAGTCTTCAGAACAAACGGTCGGGAAACAGTTCAGGCGTTCAGATAACATGGAAAAGAACATCCAACTGCAGCGGTTATTCCATACTCAGAAATAAAAGATATATTGCAACGCTTAATTCAGCATCTGCAACCACGTATTTTGATAAAGATGCGAAAGACGGAAATAACATATATCAGGTTGTTCCTCTGAAAAAAGTAAACGGTGAGTATTATGTGAATAATACTTCCCCCAGAAAGGGCATATTCCTGATTAAGGCTCCTCCGGGATTATCTTTGTATTGTAACAACGATCAGCTGAAAATTTCCCTCAGATGGAATGCATCTGCGCTTTCGTCATCAAAGATAATCTATCAGGTACAGAAGTCGGACAGTTCCTCGTTTTCTACCAAAAAGACCTATGCGGTTACAGAGGGAAAACGAAGTAAGACATTTTCTGTTGGAACCTCAGGAGATTATTATCTGCGGGTGAGAACAAGGTATGAGAAAAGTGCAGGCACATATATTTATTCTCCATGGAGTAAAACCGTAAAAGTAACACCGGAAATATATGTGGAGAAAAAACTTGATTATCTTAAGAAAAAGTATCCCGACGGAAAGTACTGGGCTCACAAAGGCTCTGTATATTTAGGTGCGGAAACATCGGAAGAAGCCGGTGTGTGCGATGTTCCGTGTTATTATCCTTCGGGAAGGTACTGTGCATCAAACTATTATTACGGAAAAGTAAGTCTTTATGGCAACGGAGTTGCAAATGCAAAGCAGTGTAATGGTTTTGCATCTCTGATGAGCGATGAAATATTCGGGAAAAACGCTCCGTTGTATATAAAAAGCGATATTAATCAGCTGAGAAAAGGCGATTTTGTCAGGCTGGTAAATTCTGTTCATTCTGTGCTTGTAACAGACGTTAACCATGCTACCGGAGAAGTAACTGTTGTAGAATGTAACGGAGACTACTGTTCTTGTCAGATATGGTGGACACGTACCGGCAGGGCAAAAACCATAACATTGGATACAATAAGGTATCAGAGACATGCGATTGTCTCACGATACTGAAAATTTCAAAGATATTAAAACCGGATTATTTTTATAATCGTCTTATAACTATATACTATATTTTTAAGGAGCGTAATATGAAAACAAAAAGAGTCATAAGTTTAATTCTGGTTATAGTGCTTACACTCGGACTGAGCATTAACGCAGATGCATTCGTATATAATTTCAGATATGCGAATTTTTCAACTGTGGCAGGTAATTTCCGTAATAATTCGGGAGTTACCAAATATACCGATGGTCAGTATAACAGCAACAGCAAGGATATTGCCCACTTCGGTTCTAAAACACTCGCCGAGGTTTACGGAATAGGTGCCAATGACATCGTGACGATGCTCAACAGACACCTTAACGACGATTTCCTGCTCAACACTCCTTACTGCAAAGGCGATTATGTTACAGCCAACGGATATGGCAGGGCAGTCGGAAAAACTCCCGGAATGAACTGTGGTGGATTTATCGGCTATGTTCTTACTGCAACCAAAAGGGGAGACGATTTTACCGATACACAGGAAAAAATGGACCTCGCCAAAAAGCTTTACTATTATGCGGTGTATAATGACGCCAGTGCCAACACGGCTCTCAGAGGTGCTTCATATTACGGCGATCTGTGTGTGAAGAATGACATAGAATGTTATGTTTTTGCCGATGGTTACGGCTCTTCATGTACTCAGAAAATGATAGATTCCGGCCTTGCGGAAAAGGGAGATATCATGTTGTATTTCTCTAATGGAGGATGGGGCGATAACCATATCGGCTTTTATTTCGGCGACTACAAGGGTTATCCGAATACCTTCTGGCACAGTGCAGGATTTGTTGCGGGTGATACGGTTCTCGCCGGAACCAATGGTGCCAACAGAATATCGGCAAAACCTGTTCCTTTATGCGGAGCAAATACTCTTATTCTTATAAAAACAGGATATACAAATCCGACAGCTCCGACAAATGTTTCCGTTACTGCGTCATCATACAGAAAAATCAAAGTCAGCTGGAAATCGGATTATCCGAATGAGCGTTACAAAGTTTACCGTTCACTTTCACCGTCAGGTAAATTTACCTATCTGGGTACAACCACATCCTGTACATATTATGATTCCACTGTAAAGCTCGGTAATAAATATTACTACAAAGTAAAAGCTGTTAATAAGGGACTCAGTTCTCCATATTCATCCGTATCGAAGGGAATAAGCCCTAAACTCGGAACAGTCAGTGATGCAAAGGCTTCATCAAAATCATATAATAAAATCCGCATCACATGGAAAAAGGTGAGCGGTGCAAGCGGATATCAGATATACAGGAAAAACGAAAAAACAGGCACCTCCGCAATTATAAAGAAGATTACTTCTGCCGACACCCTTTATTACACAGACACAGTAACTTCAGGCAGAAATTATACTTATAAGGTCAGGGCTTACAGAAAAGAAAGCTCCGGAACATATTACGGCTCCTACAGCCTCCCTACAACAGCCAAAGCTCCTATCGGAACAACTGCATATACCAAGATTACCTCCACAGGCAGTAATAACGTAACTCTCAGATGGGAAAAGGCCAATGGTGCAACAGGTTACCAGATTCTGCGTTCGGAGCAGAAAGACAGCGGATATAAATGCGTGAAAAATATCTATTCTGCCGATACCCTCACATTCAGCGATAATACCGTTGAATTCGGAAAGTATTATTATTATAAAGTCAAGCCTTTCAATAAGGATAATACTTCGGTTGCGTTCGGTCCTTCAAAAAGATCATGGAAAGTAAGGGCAAGAATTGATGCCCCTGAGCTTAAGCTGACAAAGCTGGCTGTCGATAAGGTGAAACTCAGCTGGAACAAGGTTCTGTATGCAAAGTATTACTCCATAGATGTTAAATACCCCGGAGACACAGAGTTCACACATCTCAGAAATGTATCTGCATCCACACTTTCATTTACCGATTCAAAGGCAAAATCCGGAAGTTTTTACCGTGTGAAAGCTTACAGAATCGAAAACGGAAATAATATCTATGGTCTCGGAGCTTACAGAAAATTTTATTGATTTTTATTTTGCCATTAGCAGGTGAATCTTCAAAGTCAAGACTTGTATTAAACTTTCTCCCCGCTATAATAATCTTCAGTAAGGTTTGGAGGAGATAAATATGCCAACTATTGAAAGAAACGAAGAAGAAATAATAATCGGCAAAGACATGAAGTTTGACCGTATCCGCAGAATTACAGGATACTTAGTCGGCACAACAGCCCGATTCAACGATGCGAAAAGGGCAGAGGAGCATGACAGGGTCAAACACAATCTTACAAAGTAAGATGTATGCCGTATAATCTCACAAAGTCAAAAGAACCGCAGAGTAAGGATTTTCCTGCTCTGCGGTTTTTGCATTATATTTACTTTTTATTTCCGAACAGACCACGTATGATGGATCCCGTTGTGCTTCTTACAACAGAGTTAATCGCATTTGTGGCGGCACGCTTGCCTATGGTCTTGGTGGAGGTGGTTCTTCCGCCTGTGACGGAGTTAATCAGGTTTGTGGTGATTCCCCTTGTTATGGTGTTGGCAGCGGTGTTAATGGCACGCTCTGCGGTTTTGCTTCGCTGGGCGGCTTTCTTTGCCTCTGCTTTCTCCTGGGCTCTCAGGGCGGCCTGCTCCTCTTTGAGTCTCTGCTTCTCGAGTAAGGCCTGCTGTTTTTCTTCCTCTGCCTGAATTCTTGCTATTTCGGCAGCTTCTTCCATTTTCTGTCTTGCTGCCATGAGTACCTCGTATGCAGATTCGGGATCTACGCTGTCACGGTATTTAAGCTCCATTTCATCACAGGCGATTACACGGCTGACATCGCTCTCAGGGGCAGGGCCCATAAGGCTCTGGGGTGGGAGTATCTTTGCCTTTTCCACTATGCCCGGAACACCTTCCTCATCAAGGAAACTTACGAGGGCTTCGCCCACACCGAGTTCACTCAAAACAACCTCTGTGTCAAAGGCAGGGTTTACGCGGAAGCCCTGAACTGCGGCCTTAATGCCCTTCTGTTCCGCCGGGGTGTAGGCATGAAGTGCATGCTGAATTCTGTTGCTCAGCTGAGAAAGTACCTCGCCCGGAATATCAGACGGATTCTGGCTGATGAAGTAAATTCCCACACCCTTGCTTCTGATGAGCTTTACTGTCTGTGCGATTTTATCCCTTAACTCCTTTGGGCAGTCGGAGAATATCAGGTGAGCTTCATCGAAGAAGAATACTATTCTCGGTTTCTGAACATCGCCTACCTCAGGGAGCTGTTCAAAGAGTTCACTGAGCATCCATAAAAGGAAAGTGCTGTAGGTCATGGGCCTGCTGATGAGCTTCTGTGCAGAGAGAACATTTATGTAGCCTCTGCCGTCCATGTCTGTACGGAGAAGATCCCTTATGTCAAGGCCCGGGTCACCGAAGAATTCGGTTGCACCCTCGTCCTCAAATGCAAGTAATGCACGCTGTATTGCACCCACACTGGCTGTGGAAACTGTGCCGTACTCGAGGGAGTATTCCATGCGGTTTTCTCCCACATAGGCGAGCATGGCTCTTAAATCCTTGAGGTCGTGGAGCAAAAGTCCCGCATCGTCGGCGGCTCTGAATACTATGTTGAGCACGCCTGTCTGGGCAGGGGTAAGGTTAAGCAGTCTTGAGAGGAACATGGGTCCCATGTCGCTTATGGTGGCTCTTATGGGGGTTCCGTTCTCACCGAATAAATCCCAGTAACGCACAGGGAATGATTTTAAGTCGAAGTTTTCGAGGCTCATTTTTTCGGCACGGGCAAGAACCGTATCATTGCCCTCTGTGCAGAATCCTGTCAGGTCACCCTTTACATCCGCAAGGAACACAGGCACACCCATGTCGGAGAAACTCTCGGCAAGAACCTTGAGGCTTACGGTTTTTCCTGTGCCCGTTGCACCGGCAATAAGTCCGTGGCGGTTAGCCATGTCAGGCATGAGACAGAGCTCTTTATCATCTGCTTTGGCTATAAGTAATTTACTGTCTTTTCTCATAAAACACCCACACTTTATATAGATTTGTTCTCATAATAGACCTAAAATTTATTCGTGTCAATCGCTTATATATGTGATATTCTCACAATAAATAGGAATATACCGAAAAACAGCTTGCAATTTGAAAATTTGATTATATAATATATCAAGTCACGAAAATGTGACAGAAATTGACCGCACCTATGGTGCTGAGGCTACACGGACGGCCGGGTCAAATGCCGAAGACTTGTTGAAGAAACAAGAGCCGCGTTTAGTGGAATGCGGAAGGGTATTCACCCTTGTTGACTGAGTTAAAAGCTCAGTTTTGTAATGTGTTTCAATACACCTTATAAAATGGTCAATGAGAAGCGATTTCTGTTACAGAAGTGATTTCTTAAAAAAGGCTTATAGTAAATTCAGCTTGAATTTGTGTAACCATATCGACTGTTTGAACAGGTGTACGGAAACGGCATCTGTTTTTTTATTATTTTCGGTAAAGGATGGAAAACAAAATGAAGAGAATTTTAAGCCTTGTAATGTGCGTTGTTCTTCTCGCTTCCTGCATGGTATTCGTAAATGCGGAAGAAACAGCAGTTTCCTTTGAGGACGCTGTAAACGCATACATCGCCGCAAATGCAGAAGCTTATGCAAAAGAGGTAACAGAAACTCTCGCATACGATGAGAGCCTCCTCGACAACAGCATGGGCTTCAGACAGGCAGGTTCCGACGCAGAGCATGCCGCAGCAGACTGGATTGCAAACAAGATGGAGACTCTCGGCCTTACAGAGGTTGAGAAGATTCCCGTAACAGTTGACAAGTTCCAGTTCAACGATGCAAAGCTCACAATCGAGGGCACAGAGATTGACATCATGCCTGCTTCTTACCAGCAGTCCGGCACAGATGCAGACGGCATCACAGCCGAGATTGTAGACTGTGGCACAGGTTTTGCCGCTGACTACGAGGGTAAGGACGTTGAGGGCAAGATTGTTCTCATCGGTATCGACCAGTGGAACGAGTGCTGGATTTCCGGTTACATTGCAGAGGCTCACAGCCGTGGCGCAGCTGCTGTTGTAAGCTACGATGTAGGCGGTTACGCAAGATACGACGATGACCAGATCAACCTTCAGGACGTATGCCAGGATGATCTTCTTCCAACAGTTTCCATTTCATATAACCAGGGCATGGAGATTGCCGAGGCTATCGCAAACGGCAACAACATGTGCACACTCATGGTAGACACAGAGCTCGTTCCTGACGAGGGCGTTTCCTACAACGTAGCCGGCAGAATCAAGGGCAAGGACAGCTCCGAGCAGATTATTGTCTCCGGTCACTATGACATTTACTTCAACGGCGTTCAGGATGACTGTGCCGCTATCGGTCTTGCTCTCGGTATTGCTAAGAGCATGATTGACTCCGGTTTCCAGCCTGAGCATGACATCGTATTCGTAGCACACGGCGCAGAGGAGTGGGGCGCAATCGGAACAGAGTTCGACTGGACAACAGGCGCCTGGGAGCTCATCAACAATGTAAGACCTGAGTGGGCTATGAGCACAATCGCTATGATTAACTTCGAGCTTCCTGCTTTCTACGCAGGTGCCGAGTCCGCAAAGATCAGCTGTGTACCTGAGTACGCAAATGTAGTGGCAGAGTTCGTAAACTCCGCAGTATTCCCTGAGTCAGTAAACAATATTTATCCTGAGGGCTTCGACAGTGAGAGCGTAGACTCCAACACAATGGAGGACGGCGTTTCCTATCGTTTCGCAGGTGTTCCTTATTTCGTAGATATTCCTCACTTCGGCGGCGAGACTTCCGAGGACAACCCAAGCTGGATTGAGCAGCACTACCACACACAGTCCGATGACATGAGCACATACAATGCTGATGTTATGGCAACAAACATCAACACATACGGCGTACTTGCTATGTATGTAGACCAGATGGCAGCTATGCCTGTTGACTTCACAGCAACATGTGAGGATATCGCAGAGGCTATGAACCCGGAGCTCATGACAGAGACAGGTGTTGACGCAGAGGCTTATGCAGCTGCTCTTGACGCTTTCACAGCTTCCGCAGAAAACTACAACACAAAGATTGCAGAGCTCAACGAGTCCGCTGATTTCGAGGCAGGCAGAGAGCTCAACAAGAATACTCACGAGGCATTCAAGTTCGTTCAGGACAACCTCATCGGTGTAATCGCTTCCAGCGACATCGTAGTTCGCAATGTAGGCTATCAGGCAAACATCGAGATTCTCGAAGGCGTTATCGCAGCTCTCGAGAAGGGCGAGCTCGGTAACGACGAGGGCACAGGTGCTCTTGACCTCGCATGGCAGCTCAACGGCTCTTACGAGTACGTACCATACATCTTCAGCGAGGCTGTTGTTCACAACTCCAACGATGCTCTTGTAGAAGAGCTCGACGAGGGCAACTTCTTCTGGGGTTCCGGCAAGGGCTACAAGGTAGCAGAGACATACATGGCTACATATTCCCTTCTTGAGAAGGCAGAGTCCGGCGACACAGATTTCTCCGAGGAGATCGCAATTTACGCAGCTGCTCTCGAGGAGCAGAAGGCCTGCTTCGCAGAAACAGCAAACGCTGAAATCGAGGCAATGAACACAGTAGCCCAGATGCTCGCAAAATAATTTTCAACCTTGGAATAATTTACGGTTGAAAACTCTGACATAAAACAAACCGCTCATCACAACGATGGGCGGTTTTTCTGTATATACGAGCTGCAAAAAAGGTCCGGATTAACCCGGACCTTCGTTTATTACTTATTTACTGCAGGAATAAGGTGGGAGATATCGATGTAATCCGGTAAACCGTCAACATAGTTTACAGGAACCTCACCCTGAATGAGAGGTTTGATATAGTCTATCATCTCCTGCTTTACGTCTGCGTTTTCAATATCAATCCACTCGAGAGGAATCTTCTTTTCGCCGTTTGCAGCCTTGCTTACGTCTGCTGCGTAGTACTCTGTGTGGTACTCGTCGCCCGGAATTCTTCTCATGGAAGAGAGAACACCTGTCATACCGCTTCTGTAAAGGGAATAGGCGAAGATACCGAGGTCATAAGCCTCGTCAATATCCATCTTGGAGCAGAGGTGACCTGCACATCTCTGGGAGATGTTGATTTCAACGGCTCTGCACTTGATTCCGAGTCTCTCTTTTACGAGGTTCTCGAGAACCTTACCTGCACCTGCGAGCTGAACATGACCGAATCCGTCGCCTTTACCGCCTGTTGCGGCAATGTAGTTGCCCTCGTGATCCTTAATACCCTCAGATACACATACAACAACATTGTTGTGCTTTGTGAGCTCTTCTTCAATGTCCTTTATGAACTTATCCTTGTCAAAAACTGTCTCAGGAAGATAAATGAACTGAGGAATCGGAACATCACCTGTTCTTGCAAGAGCGGCTGCAGCTGTGAGCCAGCCGGCATTTCTTCCCATAACCTCAATAATAGTTACCTTGTCCTGACGGTAAATGGAGGTATCGTAAACAATTTCCTTAACTGTTGTGGCAATGTACTTTGCGGCTGAACCGAATCCCGGTGTGTGGTCAATCTCACAGAGGTCGTTGTCAACTGTCTTTGGTACACCGATAAAGCATACATCACTGCCGATTTTCTCTGCATAAGCTGAGAGCTTTGCGGCTGTGTCCATGGAGTCGTTTCCGCCGATATAGAAGAAAGCTCCTATGTTCATATCGTCAAACTTTTTGAAGAGAGTCTTGTAAACCTCTTCGTTGTCCTCTGCCTTTGGAAGTTTGTAACGGCAGGAGCCGAGGAACATGGCAGGGCTTGTTGTGAGTTTGTTGAGATTGTTTCTTGCGGTCATAAATCCTGAAAGATCGATAAATCTGTCTTCCATGAGTCCGCTGATTCCGTTGATAAGACCGTAAATTTTGCCCTTGAGTCCGCTGAGTGCGGCGGCATTGATAATTCCGGCAAGGCTTGCATTGATTGCAACGGTAGGTCCACCGGACTGGCCTATCATGATGTTCTTGTTAAGGTTAAACTTATCCATTTACTTTTCTCCTCTTAATCATTTTCGGCCGTTAAGCCTTATGTGGTCAGAAGTTCATTAGTATTTGCTCAGTATATTTTAGATTTTTCGTATGGTTTTGTCAACCGAATTCTGTCATTATACTGAAATTTCCTTTTTTAATTTGTGTAAATTCAACTAATTAAAGTTTCAAAACA
Source organism: Clostridia bacterium (assembly GCA_030526115.1). Taxonomy (GTDB): domain Bacteria; phylum Bacillota; class Clostridia; order Oscillospirales; family Acutalibacteraceae; genus SIG603. Next base: position 25,330 of record JAUNDK010000015.1, on the reverse strand, counting down.
CAGATTTTAGCCTCATGTGTGGTGAAATACTTATTAAAAGTACATATAAAATAAAATTTTTTTGATGTAAACTTTTGCGACTTTACAAATTATCTGATATATAAATGAAATATTTGTTTCCGATATAGAAAAATGAATCCAAAACGCAAAAGAAATACACTACATATAGTTTCGAAACGCATATCATACACAAGATATGCAATGTAGTTAACGGAACTGTTGAAAGGGGGAAAAAGGTTGCAATTATCCCCTGTTTGCGGTATAATAAACCAAAAAGTGGGGGAAAGTGTCACTTTGTGGCAGATTTTCCTTTTTTTACCCTAAAAAGAAAGGAGAAAGGGCAAATGCTTTACGGTGAATATCAGCACAATATGGATGCCAAAGGCAGAGTAACAGTACCTGCAAAGTTCCGTGAAGATCTCGGCGACAGATTCTATGTCTGTAAGGGCCTCGATAATTGCCTTTTCATGCTTTCGGAAGAGGGTTGGACCGCTATGATGAATAAAATAAGTGCGCTTCCGGCAAGCCAGTCAACCAAACTTCAGCGATTCTTCTTTGCAGGTGCAGCTGAGGCAGAGGCTGATAAGCAGGGCAGAATTCTTCTTCCGCAGTCTCTGAGAGATTATGCGGGACTTACCAGAGAAACAACGGTTGTAGGTCTCGGAACCAGAGCGGAAATATGGGATACTGAAAAATGGAATGCATACATGGCTTCTCAGTCCGATGAGGATATCAGAGACGCACTTGAAGGACTTGTACTTTAATGAGCAGTGAATTCAAGCACATACCGGTGCTTTTTAACGAAACAATAGAAAGCCTCAATATTAAGCCTGACGGTATTTATGTTGACGGCACAGCAGGTGGAGGTGGTCATTCCGAGGCCATACTCAAACATCTGACAACAGGCAAACTGATTTCAATTGACCAGGATCCCGATGCCATAAAAGCCTGCACAGAAAGACTCGGCAAATATCCGGGCTCCATTCTCTTAAAAGGAAACTTCTCACAGATGACAGAGCTTGTGCACAGTGCGGGTTTTGACCATGTGGACGGTGTTCTGATGGATATCGGGGTTTCATCTCATCAGCTCGATACACCCGAGAGAGGTTTTTCTTACCACACAGAGGCTCCGCTCGATATGAGAATGAGCCAGTCGGGTACCAGTGCAAAAGATCTTGTCAATGAGCTTTCATGGCAGGAGCTCGCGGATATTATCTCCAGATACGGAGAGGACAAATCCGCTGTTCGTATTGCAAAGGGTATAGTAAAGGCGAGAGAAGAAAAACCGATAGAGACAACAACCGAACTTGCGGATATTATCCGTGAAAGTGTACCCGCGGCTGTCAGACGTGCCGAGGGTCATCCGGCAAGAAGAACATTTCAGGCATTGAGAATTGCCGTAAACGGTGAACTTGATGTTCTGCAGGATGGTCTTGAGGCGGCATTCGAGCTTCTTAATCCCGAGGGAAGACTTGCCGTTATCACATTCCACTCCCTTGAGGACAGAATAGTAAAAAGAAAAATGGCTTCATGGTGTCAGGGCTGTACATGTCCGCCTGATTTCCCTGTATGTGTATGCGGAAAAACACCACGGGGTAAACTTATATATAAGAAGGGTCTTGCTCCTTCCGAAGAGGAACTGGAGTTTAACCCAAGAGCCAGAAGCTCAAGACTCAGAGTAATAGAGAAATTATAATATTATAACAGATTACAGGAAAGGAGGAAAGTCTCATGCCACAGAGAACATCAGGATACGGTAATATTTACGACGGCAACGCAGTAAGAAAAATCAGTGAAGTTCCCGAGAGAGAAAGACGACATGCCCAGTCTCATCGCAGAAGCAATAAGATTCTCAGAATAAGAGAGAGAGAGCTTCGAAGAGCGAGAAGATCAGGAATCAATTTTTCCAAGGCAATTGTAACAGTATCTCTTGTGGTCATATCTTTCTTTCTTGTATTCGGACTTATCTACGGAAAAGTTCAGCTCATGGAAATATCCTATGATATAACCGGGGCAAGGCAGCAGCTCAGCGAACTGCAGAGCGTCGAAATTCAGCTCAAGATGGAAGCAACAGCAAATTCCACCGGAACCGAGCTTGAAGATTATGCCAAGAATGTATTGGGAATGACCAAAGTCAAGTCTGACCAGGTGGTATATGTAAATATGAATTCAGGAGATACCGGTGTCATAGAGGATGGTCATTCGGGCACAGGCTTCTTTGGGAAGCTTTGGAATACTATCTGCTCATGGTTTGAATAACGGGATTTGATTATAACTGAGAGCCGGCCTACAAACTGACTCTCATTTTTTATTTTACAGACGAAAGGCGTTGTAATGGCTCGTAAAAAAGAGAAAAAAATAAATTATACCAACACGGCAACGGCTGTTCAGCGAAGAGCGATACTGCTTACGTTTATCTCCATAATGCTGCTGTTCGGTTATGCGGTTATTTACCTCGTAAAATGGCAGGTTATCAGAAGCGAAGAGCTTAAATCGGCAGTTCTGGATCAGAGTCTGGCATCAACCATGCTCACAGCCAATCGAGGCACTATATATGACTGTACGGGAACCAAGGTTCTTGCCCAGTCCGCACAGGTATGGACCATAGCCGCCGAGCCCTATTTCATCGGTGACGATGATGAAGAGGCGGTTGCCGCAGGTGTTTCAAGAATACTGGGAATTGATTATCAGTATGTTCTTGATATTATGAATACCGACTATTATTACTATATATTAAAAAGAAAAGTGGACACCGCTCAGAAAGAGGAGCTTGTTGCCCTGCTTGAAAGCAGAGGCATGGAGCGAGGTCTCATTTTTGAGAAAGACTACAAACGATATTATCCCTATGGAACAGAAGCCTCGGTTATCATAGGCTACACAGGTACCGATAACACCGGACTTGCGGGAATTGAGCACGAGTATGAACAGGAGCTCAGCGGAACCACCGGCAGAATGATAAATTCCAAAGATGCCACCGGCGAGGATATGCCGTTTGAATACGAACAGCTCATCAATGCTGAAGACGGTTACAACCTGGTGCTTACCATAGACGAAACTGTTCAGGCAATAGTCGAGAAATACCTCAATGAAGGTGTTGAGAGATATTATGTTCAGAACGGTGCCGTTGCAATTCTCATGGACTGCAACAACGGTGCGATAAAGGCGATAGCCCAGGCGGGATCTCCCGATCCCAACAATCCCGATACTATCGTTGATGCCGATACAGTCAAAAAACTCAAGAAAACCAAAGATGACGATGAGTATAACGAGCTGTATTATTCAGCATATTATAAACAGTGGAGAAACAAAGCCGTTTCCGATACCTACATGCCGGGTTCCGTTTTCAAGATGGTTACGGCATCCATGGCTCTGGACAGCGGTGCAATAACAGAAAAGACAAAGTTCAACTGTGAAGGTTCCTATGTTCCGTTTGTAAATGAAGATCCCATTAACTGCTGGGTTTATCCATTCGGTCACGGAAAGGTCAACGTTTGGGGTGGTATCGGAAATTCCTGCAACCCGTTCTTCATGCAGGTAGGTGAGAAGCTCGGTCCTCACGATTTCTTCAAATACTTCCAGGCTTTCGGTATGACTGATTTAACAGGCATTGACCTGCCGGGTGAAACCCTTGGTCTTTACTATGACGAAGACAGCCTCAACCCGGTTGAGCTTGCAACCGAAACCTTCGGTCAGAACTTTACTATCACACCTATTCAGATGATTACAGCCGCATGTGCCGTTACCAACGGAGGCTACCTTGTTCAGCCTCACGTTGTCGATAAAATCATAGACAGCGACGGAAATGTTGTTTCTTCTTCAGAAACCTACATAAAGCGTCAGGTTATTTCATCTGAGGTAAGTGAACTCATGTGCCGCATACTCGAAGAGAATGCCACAACAGGTTCCGGTATGAACGGTTATGTTGCCGGTTATCATGTTGCCGGAAAAACAGGTACATCCGAGAAAATCACAGATTACAATGCGGCAATAGCAAGGGGAGAAAAGGGAGCTCAGCTTCAGTATATCGCATCGTTCTGCGGTGTTGCCCCGGCAAATGACCCTCAGTACGCACTGCTTGTTTTCTATGACGAGCCTGACAGAAGCAACGCTTCCGGCGGTGGTATGGCGGCACCTACATTCTCACAGATTATGACAGAGGTGCTCCCGATTCTCGGTGTTCAGAGAGACGAGAGCGAGGTTTATGCTGAGGATACCGTAAAGGCTCCCAATTTTGTAGGTATGACCATTGCAGAGGCAAGAGAAGCCCTCGGAGATGAACCGCTTTATCTCGAGGTGTTCGGAAATTACGATGATACCGATATGATTGTAACTCAGGTTCCATCAGCGGGTTCAGAGCTTCCTGTTTACGGCGATGTTGTTGTATATACCAAGGACAGACTCGAGGCATCGGAGCTCAGCACTGTTCCGAATTTTAACGGTCTCGACCTTGATAACACAAGATATCTTGCGGCAATCAACGGTGTTCAGCTCATTGTGGCAGGTAATGCCTCCGATGTATGGGCGATGACAGCAACCAGCCAGGATATTCCGGCAGGAGACAAAGTTAAACCGGGTACGGTTATCACAGTTACATTTATGAGTGAAACCGCGGCAGAAAGAAACTAATTCAGAGAGGTAATATATATGAGCGGAAGTATGTTTTCAGCACTGGCAGCTTTAATCGGCTTTGCAGTAACAGCTTTACTGGGATTTGTAATGATTCCATTTCTTCGCAAGCTTAAGTTCGGACAGACCATAAGGGAGGACGGTCCACAGTGGCACCAGTCCAAACAGGGAACACCTACCATGGGCGGTCTCATGTTCATCATCGGATTTGTTGCCGCAATGGCAATATGTTTCCCGATTTTCATGAAAGTGGTAGGCGGTGAGACAAATACCACCGTAACTAAAATTGTTGCCGGTATGATTCTTGCATGCGGCATGGGTCTGTGCGGATTCCTTGATGATTTCATCAGCATAAAAAAGCACAGAAACTTAGGTCTCACAGAAATTCAGAAGCTCATTCTTCAGTTTGCTTTTGCAATAATCTATCTTGTAAGCATAAGAATGGCAGGAGGAACAAGCGAGATGCTCATTCCTTTTGCAGGTGTTGTGGACCTCGGAATATTCTACTACATTATTTCCGCAGTTTTCATTGTTGGCATGGTAAATGCTGTAAACTTTGCTGATGGTATAGACGGACTCAACGCTTCCGTAACATTTGTTGTATGCCTCTGCTTCATGGTAACTGCATTCATCATGGGTCAGATAGGATGGACTGTATTCTCCGCATCCGCAGCAGGTGCATGTATCGGTTTCCTTGTATGGAACTTTAATCCGGCAAAGGTATTTATGGGAGATACAGGTTCTCTGTTCCTCGGCGGAATAGTATGTGCAATTGCATTCGGACTTAACATCCCTGTTCTTCTCATTCTCTTCGGTATTGTATATATCTGCGAGATACTCTCTGTTGTACTTCAGGTAAGCTATTTCAAGGCAACAAAGGGTAAGAGAATTTTCAAGATGTCACCGATTCATCATCACTTTGAGCTTTGCGGATGGAACGAAGTAAAAATCTGCATGGTATTCAGCCTGGTAGCACTTATTTTCGGTGTAATCTCAATTTTACTTGTATTATTCGGACTTTGATTTTGATTATAATTACAGAAAAACATGAAAGGAGGAAAAGAAATTGAGCAGAAGCAGAACAACAAGGGGACTCAGTTCCATAGAGCCCACAAGGCGCAGAAAAACTTCCCGCAGACAGAACCGAATCCACGAAAAGGAAGTAAGACATGAAAAAGCCGTTCAGAGACGTGAAAAGCTGAGAACCCGATGGTTTACTCTCGGAGTAGGACTTGATATGCAGCTTCTCGTGCTCATTCTTCTCCTTCTCGGAATAGGACTTGCCACACTTTTCTCCGCCAGCTATGCCAGCGGATTTTCGGAAGAGGGTGGATCAAGTTTCAGCTACATAAGGCGTCAGGTTGGCTTTGCGGTTCTCGGCGTATTTTTCATGCTGTTAATCTCAACCTTTAACTATGA
>JAUNDK010000015.1:0-19275 GCA_030526115.1 Clostridia bacterium | reverse complement strand
CATTTAATGCCGTAACCGTTGGTCTCATGCTGATGGTTTTCGTAATAGGTAACTCGGAAAACGGTGCTCAGAGATGGATTTCCATTGCGGGCGTCAGTTTCCAGCCCTCCGAGCTGGCAAAGTTCACCGCAATCATACTGATTTCAAAATATCTCACCAGGTACGGAGATAAGGAGATCACTTTCAAAAACGGTACATGGCAGTGTTTCCTTATTACAATATTCATATCCATTCTGATTATAATGGAAAAGCATATCTCCGCAACTCTGATAGTTGTAGCCATATGTTCCATAATCATGATTATCGGCGGAGTAAAACTCAGATGGTTCGTTCTTCTCGGTACTGTGGGAGGAGCCGGCCTTGCCACACTTCTCCTTCTTTCCGGTAAGTTCGGTTATGCCTATACGAGAATCATCGGATGGCTCGACCCGTTTAACCCACCGGAAGGAATAGACACATATCAGACGGTTCAGTCAATTTACGCCATAGGCTCAGGTGGAATTTTCGGAGAGGGAATAGGAAACTCAAGGCAGAAGTTCCTGTATCTTCCCGAGACGGAAAACGATTTTATCTTCTCCATATTCTGTGAGGAGATGGGCCTTATCGGTGCACTTATAGTAATAGCGCTTTTCATCTGGCTTGTTTTCAGAGGAGTTTCGGTTTCTCTCAATGCAAAAGACAGATACGGTACCCTGGTTGGAATAGGCATATCTCTTCAGATCGGTATTCAGGCCGCTCTGAATATATGCGTTGTTACCAATGCGATTCCCAACACCGGAATCAGCCTTCCGTTCTTCAGCCACGGAGGTACTTCAATCATGGTTCTTCTGGCAGAGATGGGAGTTCTTCTGAGTATATCGAGAAGTAACTACCGAGTGGCTCAGGAAAAGCACAATAACATGACTGCTCAGGCAGAAACAGACAAAGAAACGGAGGAAGAATAATGAGAGTTCTTTTTTCAGGCGGCGGTACAGCCGGACATATTAACCCGGCTCTTGCCATAGCGGGTTATCTCAGAGCAAAACATCCCGATGCCGAAATTCTTTTTGTCGGCAATAAGGGCGGCATGGAAGAACGTCTTGTTCCTCCTGCAGGATATGAAATCAGAACAATACACATTTCGGGTTTTCAGCGTTCATTCGCTCCTGCCGATATAGTGAGAAATATTAAAACTGTTGCAAGACTTGCCACATCCTCTTTCGAGTCGAAAAAAATCATAAAGGAATTCAAGCCTGATGTATGCGTAGGCACAGGCGGATATGTCTGCGGTCCTGTTTTAAGAGAGGCTGCAAAAATGGGAATTCCATGTGTTGTTCATGAGTCCAACGCATTTCCGGGTGTTACCGTAAAAATGCTTGCAAAGAGCGTCAAAGCAGTTCTCATTGCGGTTGAGGATGCCGCAAAGCACCTGCCTGAGGGCACAAATGTGGTTGTAACAGGTAACCCTGTAAGATCCGAGATTCTTTGTGCAGACAGAGTGGAAGCAAGAAAAAAACTCGGCCTTGATGAAAGACCGATGGTGCTTTCCTTTGGTGGAAGCCTCGGTGCGGGAAAGCTCAATGAGGCCATGATTACCGTTCTGAAAGACAGCGCGGAAAAAGGCACGGTCCAGCACATTCACGGTTATGGCACAAGAAACGGTGAATATCCCGATATTCTCAGGGAGTCGGGATATGATACGGATGCCCATCCGCAGATAAAAGTACTTGAATATATCAATAACATGGCGGATTGTTTAGCCGCGGCAGATGTTGTAATATGCCGTTCCGGCGCCATGACTCTTTCTGAGATAGAAGCCATGGGCAAAGGCTCCATACTTATTCCGTCACCGTATGTTGCGGAGAATCATCAGTATCACAATGCCATGGCTCTTGTAAACAGAGGTGCGGCAGAGATTATCGAGGAAAAAGATCTCACAGGCGATAGTCTCCTCGAGAAGATGAACAAAATTCTCGCAAGCCCCGAGACTGTCGAAGAGTACGGCAGAAAGGCAAAGGAAATGGCCATTCTCGATGCAAACGAGAGAATATACAACGAGATTATCAAGGCCGCAAAAGGCTGATATATATCGAAAATAACAGGAAAGGAGGATGAGAATAATGGGACTGAAAAGCAAACTGAGAAAACTCAGCAAAGCCGATACCGAAGAACTTGACGAAATCATTGATGAACTGACCGACCGTGAGCTGTCAAAGGTTTTTGAAGAGGATGAGGAAGAGTCTGTATCCGAACCCGAAGAAGAACCCGATCCGATAATCATCAGAGAAGGTGAGAACAGAACAGAGAATGTCAGAAAGAAGAAAGTTCGCAGAAAAATAAACCCCGTTCCGGTGCTTCTTATTCTGGTGATGCTTCTGGTTGCACTTGTGGCCTGCGTTCTCATCTTCTGCAGAGTAAGCGTAATATCCGTTTACGGTCTTTCAAACTACACTCCCGAGGAGATACTCAGGGAGTGCGGAATTGAAAGCGGAGAGAACCTGCTGTTTATAAGTGGAAAAAGGGTGGAGAAAAACCTTATCTCCGCTTTTCCGTATATAGAAAAAATTGAACTCAGAAAGAATTTCCCCACAGGAATAAGACTTATGGTAACTGAGGGCACCATTAAATACAGCATTGAAAAAGACGGCGCCTTCACTTACGTCAGCAAATACGGAAAACTGCTGGAGAGCGGTCCTGCAAAATACGATGGCTCCATACTTCTCAAAGGAGGAGAAATCGAGAAAAACGATGGCTACATAAAATATAAAGACGAATACATCGACAATGCATTCAGGGCAATATGCGATTTTCTGAATGAGCGTGAAGGTGAAATGGATGCCATCACCGAAATTGACATAAGAGATGTTTACAATTTAAGCATGATATACGACAACCGAATCAGACTTGTGTTCGGGGGTACATCGGATATGCGCTATAAGATGAACTTCGGTATGAACATTATCGGAGGCAGCGGTATAGGCAGTGACGAATTCGGAACTCTGGACCTTTCCAATTCAAAGGATACCAACAGGGCCTATTTCTCACCTTCCACTCAGGATGCGGTTCTCAATCCTGTAACTGTGAATATAAACAGCAAAAAGGACGGGAACGACTGGACATCCACCTTTGCCGGTGCCGGAAGAATAATAGACGGAGTGGACCAGGTTCAGGGTGAACCGACCCCGTCTCCGGACCCCGAAGACATCGAAGCGGTTGAAATCGGAGGCAGAGGCGACGATATTCCCGATGTATAAATGCAAAAATTCTGTTAATAAGTCAATTCCCACTTGAAATTTGAGTAGTAAAGTGATAGATTATAACATGTGTAAAGCTGTAATTATGTAAAGTGATACGGCTTTGCGCCCCTGAAATTGAAAACTACGGTATAAAATATAAATTATTTAAGGAGGAAAATGTTCAATGCCTTTCGCTATTGATAACATGATGGATGAGCCGGCTCAGGTAATAAAAGTAATAGGTGTAGGCGGAGGCGGCGGAAACGCTGTCAACCGTATGGCTGCTGCCGGTGTACAGTATGTAGATCTCATCTGCATGAATACAGATATTCAGGCACTCGGCCGTACACAGGCTAAAGAGAAGGTTCAGATTGGTGATAAAACAACCGGCGGAAAGGGCGCAGGTGCAAAGCCCGAGGTCGGTAAGAAGGCTGCTGAAGAGTCCAAGGATGTAATCGCAGAGACTCTCAAGGGCGCAGACATGGTATTTGTTACAGCAGGTATGGGAGGCGGAACAGGTTCCGGTGCAGCTCCTGTTGTTGCTGAAATCGCAAAAGAGATGGGCGCTCTCACAGTTGGTATCGTAACAAAGCCTTTTGCATTCGAGGGTAAGAGAAGAATGCAGCAGGCAGAACAGGCTATCGAAGAGCTCAAGAAGAGTGTAGATTCCCTCGTTGTTATTCCTAACGAGAGACTCAAGCTCGTTTCCGATCAGAAAATCACACTCGCAAACGCATTCCAGGTAGCAGATGACGTTCTTCGTCAGGGTGTTCAGTCCATTTCAGACCTCATTCAGCTCCCGGGTATTGTCAACCTCGACTTCGAGGATGTAAAGTCCGTAATGCAGAATGCAGGTTACGCTCACATGGGTGTAGGTACAGCTTCCGGCAAGGACAAGGCAGAGGCAGCTGCTCTTCAGGCTATCTCCAGCCCACTTCTCGAAACAGCCATTGCAGGTGCAAAGGGTGTTATCATCAACATCAAGGCTGCTCCGAACATCGAGCTCGAAGAGATCGACATCGCTTCCAACCTCGTTACAGAGAGAGCAAGTGATGATGCAAACATCATCTGGGGTGCTGTATTCGATGAGAACATGCAGGATGAGATTATGGTTACTGTTATCGCAACAGGTTTCGGTGGCATGAACGGCGAGAGCGTTGCACCACAGGTTGCAGCTCCTGTTCAGATGTTCACAAATACAACAGCAGCTCCTGCTCCAAAGGCAGCAGAGTCTGAGTCCAGCTATGTCGGAACATTCAACATCGACGGTTCAAGAACAGCTCCGGCTGAAATTCCTGATGTTCCAACTTCAGCTCCTGCAAGACCACAGGTTGAAGAGGATACTACATTCACAGACATCATGTCCATTTTCGGCAGAAGATAAATTAAAGTTTCATCTCCGGTTTGTGTTCAGATCGGAGATGATTTTGCATAACTAACAGAAAAGAGGAAACCAAAGTGAAAATCAACGGAGTACATCATATTGCAGTATATCCAAACGAAGCAAATTTTGAAAAGACAGTAACATTTTACAGAGATGTTCTCGGTTTTCCGCTCAAGCGTCAGTGGGATGACGGTCATTGCCAGATGCTCTCATGCGGAGATAACACAGTAATGGAGATTGTTTATCATCCTGAGCTCGACAATGCCCCAATCGACGGAAGCCTCAACCACATCGCTTTTGCAACAGATGATGTTGACGAGATTATCGAGAAGGTAAGAGCTCTCGGTTACGAGGTAACAATCGAGCCTAAGGATTTAACTCTCGGCGAGGGCTATGATGTAAGAATTGCATTCTTCAAGGGACCTCTCGGCGAAACAATCGAACTTTTCAAGGAGTATTGATATGGCAGATCTTCGTGTAAACACAAAAGATATAGCAGAAGTTGCACCTTCTCTCAAAGCAGGTCAGCGCATACTTCTCAGCGGAACTGTATATACATCAAGAGATGCCGCTCACAAGCGCATCAAAGAACTCATGGATAACGGCGAAGAAATTCCTTATTCCCTTGAGAACGCATGTATTTACTATGCAGGTCCCACACCTACACCTCCGGGAATGGCAATAGGTTCCTGCGGACCTACAACCAGCTCCAGAATGGATAAGTTCGCTCCAGAGTTCATGGACAAGGGCTTAAAGTGCATGATAGGCAAGGGCAAGAGAAACCCCGAGGTTATTGATGCCATTGTGAGAAACAAGGGTGTTTACCTCTGCGCAATAGGCGGTGCCGGTGCACTTGCGGCAAGATGCATCAAGTCCTGTGAGGTTATCGCGTTCGAGGATTTAGGCTGTGAGTCAGTCAAGAAGCTTGAGTTTGAGGATTTCCCGCTCATCGTAGCCATTGACTGCAACGGAGGAAACATTCTCTCATGATTTCTTCTGTAAAACTCAGCGGAAATCCAAAACCTGAAGAAATTACTCTGACAGATACCGCCGCTCTCGTGCTTGAGGGTGGCGGTATGCGTGGTTTATACACCTGTGGTGTGCTCGATGCTCTTCTCGAAGAAAAAATAATTTTCAGAACAGCCATAGGAGTTTCTGCAGGCACATGCAATGCCTGTTCGTATATGTGTCTTCAGCCGGGCAGAGCCGCCTCGGTAATAATCGATTACATAGAGAAAGATTATTACTGCGGTGCAAAGGTGCTTCTGAAAACCGGGGATTTCTTCAGTAAAGATTTCATATATCACAAACTGCCTGAAGAACTTTATCCCATAGACAACAGTACTTACGAAAAACTGGGAGTAAAGCTTTACAGTACGGTTACAAACCTCCGAACAGGCAAAGCAGAGTATATTCCGGTAAACCACATGATAGACGATGTGGAGATTATCAGGGCTTCCGCATCTTTGCCACTGCTCTCAAGAAAAGTCAGAATAGGTAATGATTTTTACCTTGACGGCGGTGTTGCTGATTCTCTGCCCATAAGACAGAGCGAGAAAATGGGCAACAAAAAGAACGTTGTTATACTCACTCAGCCGAGAAACTTCAGAAAAGAGCCCAGCGGAACTTATCCTGTTGTAAAAGCCCGTTACCATAAACATGAAGATTTCTGCAAGGTAATGAAAAACAGACATATTCACTACAACGAGGCGCTGGATTATATCTCCGAGAGAGAGAAAGAAGGTAAGTGCTTCGTAATTGCCCCTCATGAAAAACTCGGTATATCAAGACTTGAGCGAGAGCCAAAAAAGCTCACGGAAATTTACGAGCAGGGATTCAGGGATGCAGTGAGTATAATGGATAATCTGAAGAAATTTCTGAAATAAACTGGTTACTGGGAGTTTTTTTACCCATGGGTACAGTGTATAATACTGACATAAAGCAGGGCAGGTAAATAAAGTTTAAAACATTTGTTCGGAAAATTTGTTCTGAACTATTGATATTTACTTCCATATCATTTATAATCATCTCAGAACGAAATATTATTTGCAGACAGGAGAAAATATTATGTCAGACGAAAGAAACAAGGCGCTGGAAAGCGCGTTAACCCAGATAAAGAAGCAGTTTGGTGACGGTGCGGTTATGCGCCTCGGTCAGACTCAGGCATTAAATATAGAAGCAATTTCCACAGGTTCCTTAACTCTTGATATGGCGCTCGGTATAGGCGGTCTTCCAAGGGGAAGAATTGTAGAAATCTACGGACCTGAATCTTCCGGTAAAACAACACTTGCCCTTCACTGCGTTGCAGAGGGTCAGAAAATGGGCGGTAATGCCGCATTTATCGATGTTGAGCATGCCCTTGACCCTGTATATGCCCAGAATGTCGGAGTAGATATAGATTCCCTTCTCGTTTCACAGCCTGACACAGGTGAACAGGCCCTTGAGATTGCAGAGAAGCTCATTGCATCCGGTGCCATAGATGTTATCGTAGTTGACTCCGTTGCAGCCCTTGTTCCGAGAGCTGAAATCGAAGGTGAGATGGGTGACAGCCATGTCGGTCTTCAGGCAAGACTTATGTCCCAGGCCATGAGAAAACTCGCAGGTGCCATCAGCAAGTCAAACTGCGTTGCAATCTTCATCAACCAGATTCGTGAGAAGGTCGGTGTAATGTACGGCAACCCCGAAACAACACCGGGTGGACGTGCCCTCAAGTTCTATGCTTCCGTAAGACTTGACGTAAGACGTGTTGAGTCCCTCAAGCAGGGTGGAGATGTAATTGGTAACCACACTAAGGTTAAGGTTGTAAAGAACAAGGTTGCTCCTCCGTTCAAGGTTGCAGAGTTCGACATCATGTACGGCGAAGGCATCTCCAAGATGGGTGAGATTATGGATGCCGCCATTGAGATGGATGTTATCCACAAGAGCGGTGCATGGTTCAGCTACAACGGTCAGCGTCTTGCTCAGGGTAAGGATAACTCCAGAAAGGTTCTCGAGGATAATCCTGAGATGCTCGCAGAGGTTGAGGCAAAGGTAAGAGAGTATTTTGCAGAGAAATTCGGCGGTGCATCTTCCGAGAGCACAGCAGAAGGTCCTGACGTAAAGCCTGTGGAGGCTGTTCCGGCACCTGCCGCAGAGCCGAAGAAAGCCGCAACAATTGCCGCTGACATAGACATTACAGTAGACGACTGATGACAATAACAGACATCCGTCCCCGCAGAAAAGGCCTCTCTCAGCTGTATATAGACGGTGAAGAGGCCATGAAGCTCGATACTTTCACACTCGAAAAGTACGGCATAAAAGCAGGACAGACAATAACAGACGAAGAACTGTATGACCTCATACAGAATTCCGAAAAGCACAGAGCCTCAGAGAAGGCTCTGTATCTTTTAGAGCACAGAGCGCGTTCCAAAAAGGAACTGGTGGATAAAATCAGCGAGGTGGCATCAAAAGAGATAGCAATTGAAGCCGCAGACCACATGGAAGAGATAGGTCTTGTGAACGACAGGGAGTTTGCCCACATGTTTGCACGCCAGCTTTTCGGTTTCAAGCGTTACGGCTCAAGGCGGGTAAGGCAGGAGCTTCGCATAAAGGGCATAGACCCTGAGATTATCGACGAAGTAATTGCTGAATATGACAACGACCCCACGGAGAAAATACACGAAGTAATCAGAAAAAAGTACCCGAAATTCGCAGAAGATGAAAAAATTCGCCGCAGAGCTGTTGCGGCGCTTCAGCGTTTGGGTTATACTTATGAGGAGATTCGTTCTGCCCTCGGCAGTTTTGATGAATCAGAATACTTCGATTGAGGTGATAATATGGTCGTTGATTTTAAAGAGATGCGTGACGGTCAGCAGGAACTTCACGATGCCCATCCTGACTGGGAAAAACTTATGCCGAGCGGTGGCAAAAGTGAAATCCTCAATATGATAGGTGAGATAGGCGAGGTAATTGCCATCATACAGAAAAAGGGCAGTGATGTAATCATGAATAACCCTGTGGTCAGGGAGAACCTGTGCACTGAGATATGCGATGTGCTCATGTTTATGAACAACGCATTCATCTGCTATGACATTACCCCCGAAGAAATCAGCAAAGCATATATAGATAAGCACAATCACAACATGCACCGCAACTATGCGGCCCAGAACCAAAAGCTCTACGAAGAATATCCCACAGAAGGAGAAAACGACAATGGCTGATAATAAAGTTATAGGTTTTTCCGAGATGAGAGAAATGCAGTTGAAACTTCAGGAGCTTCACAAAGGCGACTGGGCAGAGCTTGACCCGGAGCAGGCCAGAAATCAGTTACTGTACATGGTTGAGGAAGTCGGCGAAGTAATAGCCATTGCCAAGAAAAAGGGCGATGACGCCATTATGAATGATCCTGCCGTGCGTGCGAATTTTATCACAGAGTTCAGCGATGTGCTCATGTATCTGAACGATGTGCTTATCTGCTATGATATAAGCCCCGAAGAAATAAGCATTGCTTTCAGAAAAAAGCATGCTAAAAATATGAAGAGAAACTGGGTCGTAGAGAACTCCAATAAGTTCGAGACCCTTGAATAATAAGGAGAACAGAATTATGCCTGTAAAGGTTGGAATGATTGGCCTCGGCTGTGCAAAAAATCAGGTTGACGGCGAAATGCTCATGGCATCACTCAGACAGGGCGGTTACGAGACCGTTCTCGATTTGACAGAGGCTGATGTTGTAATAGTAAACACCTGCGGATTCATCGACAGCGCAAAGCAGGAGTCCATCGGTGAAATTCTTGAACTTGCCGATTTAAAGGCAGCAGGATTTATCGATAAGATAGTTGTAACAGGATGCCTCGCAGAGCGTTACAAAGACGATATCATGAAGAACATCCCTGAGGTAGATGCCGTAATGGGTATAGGTGCCAACGGTGAAATCGTAGCCAAGTTCGATGAGCTCTGCAAGGATATCAAGGTTGAGTCCTTCCCTGATAAATACCTCATGCCACTTTGCGGCGAGCGTGATTTAAGCACACCGCCTTACTGGGCATACATAAAAATTGCAGAGGGCTGTGACAACAACTGCACCTACTGTGCAATTCCTATGATAAGAGGCAAACAGCGCTCCAGAACAATTGAGAATATCGTTGAAGAGGCAGAAAAGCTCGTAGCAGGTGGAGTAAAAGAGCTGGTTGTAATCGCTCAGGATACATCCCGTTACGGCATTGACCTCTACGGTGAATATTCCCTTGCAAGACTTCTCAAGGAGCTCTGCAAGATAGAGAACCTCAAGTGGATAAGAGTTCTTTACTGCTACCCTGAGGCTATCACAGATGAACTCATTGATGTAATGGCAAACGAGGAGAAGATTGTAAAATATATCGATCTTCCGCTTCAGCATGCATCCGGCAAGGTTCTTAAGAGAATGAACCGCCGTGGCGACAGACAGAGCCTCACAGAGCTTATCAACAAGCTCAGAGAGAGAATTCCGGGACTTATCCTTCGTTCCACATTCATCGCAGGTTTCCCTGGGGAGACAGAGGACGACTTCGTTGAGCTTGCAGAGTTCGTAAAGGAAATCAAGTTCGACAGAATGGGCTGCTTCGCTTATTCTCAGGAGGAAGGCACACCTGCCGCAAGACTTCCGGAACAGCTCGATGACGAGGTTAAGCAGGACAGAGCCGACATAATCATGGAGAGCCAGATGGCAATTATGGACGAGTGCAACCGTCGCCATATCGGTAAGCAGGTTGAGGTCATGGTAGAAAGCTATGATGAGTTCAGCGAGAGCTGGTACGGCCGTTCCTATATGGATGCCCCTGATGTTGACGGTTATATCTACTTCAAGTCTCAGAATCATTTCGAGCCGGGCGAGTTCGCAAATGTAGTTCTTGAGGACTGCGTAGACAGCGACCTCTTCGGAAAAGAAATATAAAAAAACAACCATCACCTGTGGAGAAAATCCCCGGGTGATGGTTTTTCGTTATGGTATTACTGTTATTACATTTTCTTCATCGGGAGTGGGGCGCTGGAACCAGCCGTTCCATTCCTCAATGTTTTCTTTTGTTACTGCGAATCCTCCGCCTGTTCTGTTTCTCTCTGTAATTCTTTCAAAGATAGTATCAAGGGGAGTATTCATGTAATAAATCTCGAAGTCGGCATTGTATTTTTCTGCGAGTTCACGCTTTTCGTCACGTTCGCTTCTGCCCCAGAAACCGTAGTCAAGTATGACACTTATGCCCTGTTTGAGGAGTTTTTCGGCAAGCTCTGCCATAATAAGCTCAATCTCTGTGTGACGGCGGTCATGCTCATTCAGTTCCTCCTGAGTTCTGTCTCCGCTGAAATCGTCACCGACTATGCGAAGCTGCCATTCGTCGGGTGTGAATCTGACTGCGTTGTATTTCTCCTCGAGAATTTTTGCCTGAGTTGTTTTTCCGCTGCCGGGCAGGCCGACCATAAGTATAAGTTTTGCTTTCATTATTTTGTCTGTACGTTACCGCTGTTTATACCGGCCTCTGCATTGTCAAGAGGGAGCCATGCAAGAACATTCTGAATATAGCTGTCCCAGAAATTCCAGTCGTGAACACCCGGACCAATATCCCATGTGTGCTCAACACCGAGCTTCTCAAGGTGCTTGTGGTATCTCTCGTTCTCAGGGAAGAGGGTATCTTCTGTGCCACAGCACATGTAGAGATTCGGAATCTTTTTGCCGTCCTTAACGAGATTATCAATGAGTGCATAGTAGTCCTTGTCACTGCCTTCAAGCTTTTCGATAGGACCGAAGAAAGATTCGTAGTAATATCTGTTGCCGAGGGTCCAGCCGCTCTCGTCATATTCTGATGCATAGGCACCGTTCAGAATAAGAGCCGCTGAGAGTGTTGCAACGGAACCGAAAGTCTCGTTGTACTTTAAACCGTTGGTGAGCGCACCGTAACCGCCCATGGAAAGTCCTGCGATAAAAGTATCCTCAGGCTTTTCGGAGCATGGGAAAGTCTTTCTTGTGAACTCAACCAGTTCCTCGCCGATGAACTTTGAGAAATTATCACCGGAATGAGGGTTGTCAACGTAGAACTTGTTTTCTCCGCTCGGCATGATTACGATGAGATCCTTCTCATCTGCCCAGCGCTGAATTCTTGTTCCGCTCACCCAGTCGGTGTAGTTGCCGAAAACACCGTGAAGAAGGTAGAGTGTCTTGTATTTTTTAGGTGCCTCTTTTTTGCCGGCATCAGGGCCGAACTTCAGCTTGTCTGTGGGAATAACAGCCTTGATTGTAACTGTGCGCATGAGTGACTTTGAGATAAAGTCACAGGTAATAAGTGCCATGGGAAAAATCCTCCTTAAATTCATATATGTTTATTATAAAACAGAAAAAGACAGTTCTGCAATAAGTTTTTAACAATGCTGTGGAAAAAGAAAACGGAGCCTCCGAAGAAGCTCCGTAACGGAATTACAGAAGAAGTATGCCTGCCTCGTCACAGATGGATTTTGTCTCATCATCCCAGATGGAGGACTGAACCTCACCGATGTGAGCCTTGCCGAGAAGAAGCATACAGAGTCTTGACTGACCTATACCGCCACCGATGGAGAGCGGAAGCTCGTCATTGAGGAGAGCCTTGTGGAAAGGAAGCTCTGCTCTTTCCTCACAGCCTGCCTTTTTGAGCTGAGAAGCGAGAGACTTTGCGTCTACTCGAATACCCATGCTGGAAACCTCGAATGCAATGCCGAGGGTATCGTGCCAGAAGAGAAGGTCACCGTTTAAATCCCAGTCATCATAGTCAGGGGCACGGCCGTCATGACGCTCACCACTGCGAAGCTTGTCACCAATCTGCATGATGAATACGGTCTTGTGCTCCTTGGTGAAAGCATTTTCACGCTCTTTTGCTGTCATGTTCGGGTACATATCCTCAAGAGCCTGAGATGTGATGAAAGTAATATCTCTCTTGAGCTCTGTCTGAAGCTGTGGGAACTGCCACTTGATTTCATCGAGAGTACCGCAGATTGCGCTGACGATTCTCTCTACTGTGTTTCTTAAATAATCGATGTTTCTTGTCTCACGGTCAATAACCTTCTCCCAGTCCCACTGGTCAACGTAGACGGAGTGAATGTTATCGAGTTCTTCGTCACGGCGAATGGCGTTCATGTCTGTGATGAGACCGTTGCCTACATAGAAACCGTAACGCTTGAGGGCGAGACGCTTCCACTTTGCGAGAGAGTGAACAACCTGAGCATCTGTGCCGGTTGCGGGAATATCGAACTGAACAGGGCGCTCGATGCCGTTAAGGTCATCGTTAAGACCTGTCTTTGGGTCAACAAAGAGTGGAGCGGTAACTCTCTTGAGGTGTAAAGCGGAGCTTAATTTAACCTCGAAAACGCTTTTGATAAGACCGATGGCCTTCTGGGTTTCATAGAGGCCGAGGGCAGGCTTGTAGCCTTCCGGAATAAAAGTTTTCATGATAATATCTTCTTTCTTACTTTTTATGTGAAAAACAACAGGTTTATTATACTATGTCTAAAACAATTTATCAAGATAAAGCGATGAAAAACAGACAGATTAAGCCGATATTAAAGCTTTTGCCAAGCTTTTCTCGAAAAGCTTGTGGGTTTGGGCAAAGCCCAATCAGATCTGATGTAAGTAAACCAAGAAGATAACCATTGCGAAGCAATGACCAAAAGAAGATAGGCTCAAGAGTCGTCATCTGCAAAGCAGATGCGCGATTTGAGCCGGATCACTTAAGCCAATGTGGAATGAGGAATTATTGGAAAAAAGGGAAATTTTGCCTTCTGTTTCAGGCTTCCCCGAGACCTGGGAAGCTGTCGAATTTCGCAAGTGAATATGAGACTGATGAGATTGAAAGCTTGCCATACATTGTAAATATTGCTAAGGAGGTCCGCCAAAAACACTTCGCTGTTTGGCTACATTATTTTTAGTTTATTGCTTTGCAATTTTTTATCCTTCTGAATATACCAAAAAGAAAGAGGATTGGGGACCGGTCCCCAACCCCCTGCAACCTATAAACATACATCATTTTCAGCCTTCCCCTTTGGGGAAGGTGGCTGAGCGTATAAACGCTCAGACGGATGAGGTATAAAGGTTGACGAAAACTTTAAACTTTATTCTTTTTTCTTCCTGCAAGGACAAGGAACAGCATCACTGTACCCACAGCGGTAATTATTGTACCGATGAAAAGTGTGGTTCTTACATTAGTGGCATCAAAGAGCATACCGCCAACCTTGTTGGAGATAATACCGCTTATTATCAGACCCATGTCAAATACGGACTGACCCTTAACCTTGTTCGCCTTGGAAACATTCTCGTTGACGAAGAAAACTCCCGCAGGAATAATTGTGGCAAAGCCGAAGAACTGGGTGAGCTGTGCGATATAAAACACAAAGATATTCGGGGCAAGTATGGTGATGATGGATTTTACCATGAATGTTATGGCGGCAAGCTTGAGAAGTGCGCCTGCGTTGCCGAATTTCTTTCTCATCCAAGGAACTATCGCCATGCCGTGAAGCTCCACCAGAGCGGCAATGGCTGTGCCTATGCCCATTTCTTTGCTTGTACCGCCTATGCTTTCAACAACATTGATGGTATAGGTGTTGATAAATGTGTGAGATACATAAACAAGCACTACGGCGATAACCACCAGCATGAATCTCGGGTTGCGTTTCATGAACTCGAAAAGACCTATGGTCTCCTGATTTTCATCATCTTTGCTGTCTTTCTGTGCCTTTGCCTCCACCTGTGGGAAAAGCATGATGGCAAATACATCAATCAAAGCACCGACCAGGATAACCAGCATGATTACCTTTGTGCCCATAAAATCCACAGCGTAACCCATAAAGTAAGCCATGGCGGCATAACCTACGGAACCGAATCCCCTTGCAAGGGAGAAGTTCAGGTCAACACCCGAATACACATGGTCCATCGCAAGGCTGACAAGGAAAGTTCCCTGAACCCTTGAGAGCAGATAAAGCACACCGCTTATTATCGCCGTGGGTATAAACAGAGAGGGAAGGAAAATAAGTAATCCCGAACCAACAGCGGATATTCCCAGCAGAATTGAAGCTATGGTTTTAATCGGAAGCTCACTGTGTCTGTCTGAGAATGAAGCAAGCAGAGGGTTTAGCACTATGCTGATTAAACTTGCAAGAGAGAGCACCGTACCGATCTGAGAGTTTGTAAAGCCTCTGTCCTGTAAAAACGGAGTGGAGAATGCCAGCACCGAACAAAGGGTGCAGTTGTGAATGAACTGTATTACCGAATAATGGGCGGTAAGTTTCTTTACGCTGTTCATATTATGCTCCTTGATTAAAGGCTCTGGATGATTTTGATAATCTCATCACAGGTGTTTACTATGTAATCTGCGTTGTTCTCTCTAAGCTCGGCAGGTCCGCGGAATCCCCATGAACAACCGACTGATTTCATGCCTGAGTTTCTGCCTGTCTTTATATCAACACCGCTGTCGCCAATGTAGAGGGCTTCATCAGGACTTACACCCAGTCGCTTCAGTATATCGAGGGGTGCTGTCGGATCGGGTTTTTTCGGGAACTGAGGCAGTGAACCCTGAACAATCTCGAAGTTATCATCTCCCAGAATACCCTTTACAACAAGCTTTGTCATGTCGTCAGGCTTGTTGGAAAGTACAGCGGCCTTTATACAATTCTCTTTAAGATATGCGAGTAATTCCGGAACACCCTCGTAAGGCTCCACAAGGTGAAGTGGTTTTTCCGCATAGAGTGTGTCATATAAAGTTCCTACTTTGTCGAACATCTCCTCTGTGCATTCCCCGGCGGATTTATTGAGCATTCTCTCTATGAGTTTATCTCTGCCGTTACCCACCATAATACGGTAATCCTCGATATCGCAGGAGGGTAAACCATACTCGTTAAGAGCTGTGTTTCCGAAGTATGCAATGGATGTAAGAGTGTTGCACAGGGTGCCGTCAAGGTCAAATAAACATGCTTTAATCATGGGCCACCTCTTATAACTGCTTGTCTATCCAGAGCTGGAGGGTGTCGGCGGCCATTGCCACCTGCTTCAGCTCCTCACGGATGCGGTCGAAATCCTCGAACTCGTTTTCTTCGATTACACCGTCAACGGTAATCTCGACAAGTCTCTCTTTTTCCTTGTTGAGCTTGTTTATGCCTGCAATCAGGTCAAGCACAATCTGGCTTAATTCCTTAGGCTTAATTTCGGGCACTCTGTCTTTTCCTATGGGGCACTCATGACTGCAGAAGTAATTGCATAATTCCGGGGCATGGTAGGCCTCTGCCATGACTAAAATTTCATCGGGATGCGGAAAGCTCTTTCCGTTTTCAATTTTCTCTATTCTGTCAGAGGTGACGAAAACCATTTTTTCTTCGGCTCTGTCCCTTGTGAGTTCAGCGGCCTCTCTGAACTCCTGATATACACTTTTGTTTTCTTTAGTGGATCTTCTACCCATAATTCTCTCCCAAAGCAGAAATAAGCACATTTAATTCGCTTTTTCTGCGGTTTATTTTCATACCTCATAATAATATACTATATTCATGCAAAATGAAATACGGAAATTACAAAACTTTCCGAAACATAGAGATTTATGAAAGACAATATTATGAAAAAGTTATTCAAGTCAGAGAAAAACAAAGTGATATGCGGTGTATGCGGCGGTCTCGGTGAGTATTTCAATATTGATCCCGTTGTCATCAGAATAATCTGGGCAATACTTATATGCTGTGCGGGGACAGGCTTCTTCGCCTATATTCTCGCCGCAATAATCATCCCGAGGGAGAGCGTTCCTGTTACTGTCCGCTATGATGAACCCTACGGCAATAATTACGATAACGGCTACAAAAACGGATAAAGTCATAATGTAGAGAAAGCCTGCGGAAGATTAAACCGCAGGTTCTTCTTTTTTCATCATTGCTGTGTGGAATGACACCCCTGCTACCAGAATGAAAAACTCCTCTATACGTGTATTTATGCTTTTATTATCAGTATTTTATATTTTTCCCCTATAGACGACTTTTATATTAAGGTTGACAGAGGTGTCATATTATGATTTTTCTTGACATTATTTCATCATAGTAATATGATGAATATAATAAAAGTGCAGGAGGAAATACCATGAATATAGATGCTGAATTAAATGAAATAGTCGAGGCTGTGCGCAGTGCAGGAGAAATTATTCTCGGTGCCAAAAGGACTGCGGAGATGGTTGACGAGAAAAGCGGCAAGGCAAACTTTGTAACCACCTACGACAAACTGGTGCAGGAAACCCTCAACAGAAAGCTCCTCGAGATTATGCCTGAAGCCGTATTTGTCGGCGAGGAAGAGGACATTCACGCCTCAATAGAGAAAGGATATGCCTTTATAGTTGACCCCATAGACGGCACCACAAACTTCATAAAGGACTACCACGCAAGCTCTGTAAGCGTGGGCATGACAAAGGACGGAGAGCAGTTCTTCGGATGTGTGTATAATCCTTATCTTAACGAGATGTTCACCGCCAAAAAGGGAGAGGGTGCTTTCCTTAACGGTAAACCCATTCATGTATCATCAAATCCACTGAGCGAAGGTGTGGTTCTCTTTGGAACATCCCCATATTACCCTGAGCTTACCGATGCCACCTTCGACATGACAAAGAAGCTCTTTAAAGCCGCCCTTGATATAAGAAGAAGCGGTTCCGCCGCCATAGATCTGTGCAATATCGCCGCAGGCAGGGCAGAGCTTTTCTTCGAGATGGTGCTCAGTCCCTGGGATTTCGCCGCAGGATCGCTCATCATCACAGAGGCCGGGGGAAAGGTAACCCGGATGGACGGCTCGCAGATAACACTCGAGAAGCCGTGTTCCGTGCTTGCTACAAATTCCGTTGCTACTCTTTTATAAGTTTTATTCTTGAAACACAGCTCTGATTGTGATAGAATTTTACACAGATTTTATTTAACAGAAACGGAGATTTAACATGCCGGATATTGAGAAAATTGCCAAGATACTCGATGGCTTCTATTTTGATTACGATTCCTACGGATATAACGATGAGTACGATGACCGTGATATAGGTCTTGCGGATATTAAGAACATGCTCAAGGCAGGCCGTGTGGATGGTTACATCGACTGGCTTTTCAGCGTTGTAAACGATCATGATGAGTTCGAACAGCAGGCGCTTCAGCTCATCGGTCTTTTAGAGACATTAAGAAAATAAATTTCAACGGTCTTTTCGGCCGCTGTTTTTTCCGTAAAATTCCATACAGAAATCAGGCGAAAAAATGTTTACCAACAAAGATTTAAGAAAGCTCATTGTCCCGATTGTAATTGAGCAGGTTCTCGCCATGACCATAGGCCTTGCTGATACCATAATGGTATCTTCCTGTGGTGAGGCGGCGGTCTCGGGTGTATCCCTCGTTGATTCCATCAACTTCCTGTTCATCACACTTTTCACCGCCCTTGCAACAGGTGGTTCCGTAGTTGCTGCCCAGTACATAGGTCACGGCGACAGAGAGGTGGCAAACAAAACAGCAAACCAGCTCTTTTATGTCAGTGTGGGCCTTGCCCTTGTTTTCGGACTCATATGCTGTTTCGGCAGAGGACTCATATTAAACACCGTTTATAAATCCGTCGAAGCAGATGTTATGTCAAATGCCATGATATACTTCCTGCTGACGGCGGCCTCCTATCCTTTCCTTGCGGCGTATAACTCCGGTGCGGCTCTGTTCCGCTCCATGGGAGATTCCAAGACAAGCATGTACACATCTTTCCTGATGAACGGCCTGAATGTTGTGGGCAACGCAGTGCTTATTTTCGGTGCAAAGATGGGTGTTGCAGGTGCCGCATGGGCAACCCTCGGTTCAAGAGTTATAGGTGCGGTGTTCATCACTGTACTGCTCCTCAACAGAAACAGAGCACTCTACTATGACAGACTTTACAGAATAAAATTCAACTGGGGTCTTATCAGAAAGATTCTTTACATAGGCATTCCCAACGGAATAGAGAACTCCGTGTTCCAGCTGGGTAAGATTATTGTTGCATCCATAGTAGCCGTTCTGGGTACATCTTCCATCACAGCTAACGCTATCTGCGGTAACCTGGCAAGCTTTCAGATTACACCGGGCATGGCTGTTGGTGTCGCCATGGTTACGGTTGTGGGCCAGTGTGTGGGCGCACAGAAATATGACGAAGCAAGAATGTATATCAGAAAGCTCATGTTTGTTGCCTACTGCTTAATCTGGGGTGCAACACTTCTGCTGTTCCTGTTCAGAAACCCTGTGTTAAGCCTTTACAGGTTAAGCCCTGAGACAGAGGCCCTAACCATGCAGTGCTTCATGGTTCACGGAATATGTGCCATTGCAATATGGCCGCCGTCATTTGCTCTGCCGAATGCTCTGAGAGCCGCCAACGATGTTAAGTTCACCATGATAACCGCACTATTATCCATGATGCTTTTCAGAGTTGTGCTTACCTACATACTTATTCACTTCTTCGGTGTAGGTGTTGTGGGTGTATGGATCGCCATGTGCTCCGACTGGCTGACTCGTGCCATTGTGTTCGTCACAAGAATAAAGGGCGACAGGTGGACAAGAAAACAGATTATTTGAATTTCAGCAGGCAGTGTGAAAGCTGTCTGCTTTTCTTTTGTGTTCGGTTTACATAAATTGTTTGCTTTTTGTCCTTGAATGCAAAAGTAAAACCAATGCAATATCAAGGGTGATTACATAAAGTCG